>JABIQT010000100.1 GCA_018667995.1 Candidatus Latescibacterota bacterium | reverse complement strand
GACCCTATCGTAACCGGCCCCGAATCGCACAATCAGGCTACACCGATCTACCGCTGACATACTTTCTGGGGTAAAATGGCTGCCACCTGCCAAGACGGCGTCGTAACGATTGAGCGTTTCGCTGGGTACCGGGTCTATGTCTACCGGAAAACGCTCGAAGACCGCACCACTTGCTTCCTGGAGCATCTTCAAGGTGGTCGGTACAGAGATAGACTTCTCGTACACACTGTCATCGGTAAGCCCGATACGAAAGGGTTCATCATCGGTCATTCTATTCCTCCGGTTTATTGCGGCAGGATTGTTGCCATCCGGACACCTGGCCCAAGAACAGGTCAGTGCCGGAGTAGCCGTTGCTGCGGTAGAACTCAAGGGCGGCCGGACTTTGTGTGCTACCCAATTACGAATATAGATCTTGCTGAGAATGCCGAATCCGATGCATGGTACTCAAGTCTCCGACTCTCCTCACAGCTACGAATATCGGCGATTCAGCAGAACTGGACGACAAACTCCCAGATAGCCTCACGTGCCTATCAATGGAGCCAGCATACGTTGCATTTTGGGATCTGTACTACTTAGGGCTGCCTGATGAAGATATCCCTGGCCCTGACAGTGGCGTTTTAGCGACTCAAAATGTTCGTGTTTGGTGGGCTTGTCCGCATACTTCAGTGTAATATAGCGTCGTGTTGATGACTTACCATAGACTGCGTGAAAGAGATAGTGGTTGAAGAAAACCACGTCTCCGGGGTTCGACTCGAGTGGATAGCCGGGAACTTCGCTGCCGGAAATGCCAAAGACTGTTTGACTGGCATTGTCTCCCTGGGAATTTAGTGGCACCATAGCCTGATGTAACGGAGCCCGGTGCGATCCCGGCATGACGCGCAAGGCACCGCCATCCCTTGTGGTAGGAGTGAGGTAGATCATAACCTTGAGGCGGGCGTATTGCATGTCATACTCCCCAACGCGGTCGCAGTGCCAGTTGTGAAGCTGATCTTGATTAAAGCTTCCTTTGTTTCCTTCCGAGTTGCCCCATACGAAATCAGAGGCCAGTAGTTCCTCTATGACGCCATGAATTCGTTCGTCGACGGCGAGACGTGACAGAATCGCATTCTGTTCTACGAACCCGACGATGGTCTGGTATGAGCGTTCCGGGTTTTTCTCGGCATTCTGCTTGAAGATTTTATCTGCTTCGCTGGTGATCTCTTCAAATTCCTTCGCAGAGAAAACTTGCTTCAAATGAATGAACCCGAAGGCATCAAAAAAGGCGTGCTGTTGTTCTGTGAGCATGCTCGTCTCCGATTATTGTCTCTGCTGATAGGGAATGTTAGGCTTCGGGCTCGGGGCGCGCCGCGGGTATCTCCGAAAACTCGTCCTGGCCCTCGCCTACGGTGATGTCTGAAAATTGAACATAACCCCACATGTCCGGTTCGTGCATATTGATTACGCCTTGGGGTGACCAGGTCCAATTATCGCAGGTCGTACCTTCCCGCTTAAGATATCCGCCTTTATATTCGTCAAATTCCCACTCGACTCTGGAGAAATTCACCCGCCATCTGTCACCTGCTTTTGGCGGACAGTCCGTTCCGGCATATCCGGACATGCTTGTCCACGGTATGGCTACCTCAACCGACCATCCACGGTCTGTGTCTACAGGGCAGTTGAGGGTTCCATCAATTTGAACAGCATGTTTGATCCCGTCGAAATCGAATCCGTGATCGGCTTGCCCTCCCTTGTTGTATTGCTTTGGCAGATACAGATCCCAGACCACATTTAGCGGATTGATCTCGAATTCCATATAGTCTCGACCATCATCATCGGGGTCGACGAATATCTCAAAGTCGTTGTCGAGGCAGATGACCGAATCGCGGGCAGTGAGCGTTCCCCAGACATGGGGTTCTTCCATGTCCGCAGCGAAGTAGAAATAGGTTTCATCCCACAGCATCATAACCCTGGTTCCAAATCGAGGAATGGGTTTCTTGTCACCCTCGATATCAACAAATAGCTGAGTCCAAGGCGCCCGTTTCCACGACGGTTCAGTCAGATGGCCGTCGATCACCAGCGGGGCAGTTGAACGATAGCACATATATTGCTCTGGGATGATCTCGCTCATAGGTTACTCCATGTAGTTGTGATGTTGAAGCCTGCCATCTTGAACTAGGCCGGAAGGACTCAAAGGGAGTGATCGGCTCTAAGTTTTGATGCCAAATTCCTAATATCTCGACGGGGTGCCGCTGGGTGAAACACCTATCTTTTATTACTAAATGTGGTGGTTCAAGCTTGGGTATGCGCCTTCAAATCTATAAACCCATTGTCGACTCAACTTAGTATCTACCGTCACAGGGGCGATTAATCTGTGTGGGTTCCGGGACGTGAAGGCGTAAACGCCCTGCTATGGTAAGATCCTTGATCAAGATGTCAATGATAACCGATGCTGACGCACGCTTGACATAGATTCCTGGACCATTATTATCGTTCAACTACAACAATAAAAAGACACGGGGGCCGTTATGTTTAAACTGACTGACGCGCAGATTGCATTCATGGACACCTTCGGATATCTGTCGCTACCAGACCTGGTTGCAGATCGGATTGAAGAGATCGACAAAGCCTTCGAGGCACTTATGCAGGAGCACGGGAGTCAGGCACACAGCGGACAGGAGCGCTACTGCATGGCACCGTGTCTCAATCACAGTGTCTACCTGAGCAGTCTACTAGATGACGAGCGCATTCATGGTATCGCATCGGGGCTCTTGGGCGAAGATTACCAGTACTGGAATAGCGACGGTAATTACTATGTGGGGGATACCCCGTGGCACTCGGACACGTCATGGCCCGAGCCGATTCGATTCTACAAAATAGCCATATATCTTGATCCAATGACACACGATACCGGCGCGTTGCGGGTCATTCCGGGCAGTCATAGATTTGGAGATAATTTTGCGGAAGATGTCCACGATCAAGTGTCTGTGATGAAGGGGTTCTGGGGCGGACTCGATGGGGCCGACGTGCCGTCTGTAGTTCTGGAGACTGATCCTGGTGATATCGTGGTTTTCAACCATTCAACCAAGCACAGCGCTTGGGGCGGCGGCGCAAAGCGCAGGATGTTCACCATGGTCTACACAGAACACCATGGGGATGTGCAGTCCATTCAGGCTTTCCGGGAAATTATCAGTCAGCATGGATATACGAAAGCCGAGGTATTCGGTGACGGCCTCGCTCCACTCCTCGAGTCTGCATCGACGGAGCGGATGAAGCACCTTGCACAACTGATCGAGTACATCCCCCCATCAAGCTGACAAGCTCCTCATAGATCAGCCTCAGTCTGTCACGATTCGTACATCATAGGGCAAATCTGCGGGTCATCCAAGTGAGTCGTATAGTACGAAGTATCGCCCTCCACCGGCTGGGACCGCTCGTCCCGTACATGAACAGCCAGGCTACATCTGGGCGCATCGGACACGTTAGCACCGGAACCATGGTATGTCAGGCAGTGGTGTACCGAGAATCCTCCGGCGCTTAATAGTGCTGGTTTCTCGTGCCAGGATTCATTGTCGGGAATCGGGATGGCCGCACGAAGTGAATCCTGTTCGTGACTGAAGAAATCACCTGAATTCTTAAAGCCCCATGCATGTGATCCCGTGACAAACTGCATGGGCCCCGAGGAAATTCCCACTTCGCTAAGTGCTATCCATACCGTAAATAGACCTTCGGCTTGCTGCCAATACTGCCAGTACTGTCTGTCCTGATGCCACCCAACTTGTCCCGCGTCTTGCGATCCATGGGGTTTGATCAGCAGCTGACTTGCCCAGACCTGGATAAATCTGGATCCGGTAATTTGGGCCACACGGCTTCCCAGTTCGGAACAGGTCACCAGACCATAGAGCCCGGGATCTGACGGATGGCAGTTGTTAATCTTGCATAGTCTCGTTGGATCATAACCGGGGTGATCTGTCGACCCCTTGGTCGTGTCGAAAATGCCAGCTCGAACGGCTTCCATGCCGCTTTGCGCCCGTGCCAGAATGTGGGTGGGTGTAACAGGGTCTGGTTCTATGTAGTATCCCTCTTCGGCGTATTTGAGATGATCGTCAGCCATAAGTACGCTCCTCATATTTGCCTGCATGTCCGATATGTCAGATGAAAGTCATTGAGCCGTGTCGTGCATAGTCACGTGTATCACCGATAGAGCATAACGTACATTTTCCGGTTGTCAATCGTCGAAGATGTTCGAATTGAGATTTCCTGGCATGATTGTAGCTTAGTATTCTTGTGGTGTGTCTTCCAAGAGTATCGATATACAGAATCTCAAAGTTCAGTTGCCGATTCTGACACATCGCAACGCAACATGCTGATCGTTGGAACAGTCGAATTTCGGAATTGATTTCAGAACCGGTAGGGCTGTTGCGAGTCCACCATGATATAGAGGCGAAACGTATATAGATGGCACCTTGTCTCGACCATAAGAACTCTTATTGAATAGAGGAGATCCTGTTATGTCTGACAGAAAACGAATGAATCGTCGTGGATTCCTGAGGCGGGGGCTCACATTGGGGGGAGCCGCTATAGGCGGTGGCGCAGTAGCTCTGAATGCATCGAGTATGTTGGAAGCAGCTTCTGACTTAATAGTCGGCCCGAAACCGTCTATCAACGGCATCGGCCTCGACGATCCCAATCGGGTACAGATGTCGCTCAACGAGAACTCCTTTGGGGCTTCACGCCTGGCCATTGAAGCCGTTTCACAGCGTATGTTTGGAATGAACAGATATCCTTTTCATGATCGTCTGGAAGAAGCCATATCGGCTCATATCCGGATCTCCGAGAGCCATATCCTGACCTCAGGCGGTTCCACGGAGATTCTGAATCTTGTCGCTCTTGCCGCATATTACGAGCATTCAGGCAATACGATAACCGGGCGGCCCTCCTATTTCGACATCCCCGGACGGACCACGAATCTTGGAGGCATCGTCAAGCGAATTCCCACTGTTGACGGCTGGGGCCTCGATCTGGACGGCATGGCTGCCGCCATCGACAACGAAACGCGGCTGGTAAATATCTGTAACCCAAATAACCCCACGGGACAGATTCTCGATTCCGACGCACTTGAATCATTCATTAGAAATGTGCCGGAAAGCGTTATTGTGCTGGTGGATGAGGCCTATATCGAATTTGCCGGCCCTGAATACCGATCGATGATGCAACTTACCAACGAACTCCCCAACCTGATCGTGGCGCGTACTTTCTCCAAGGTGTACGGGCTCGCAGGAATACGGGTCGGATACGGAGTTGCCCAGCCTGGGTTGTTGCGTCGCCTGACCAGGTTCAACATCGGTGATATGCGAAAGAACGCACTTTCAACCGAAGCTGCAATAGCGGCCTTGGGGGATCAGACCCATGTACGTTATTGCGTGGACATGGTCAAACAGGGCCGAGAGTACCTTCACAGAGAACTGGAGGCTCTAGGGCATGAGCCTGTGCAAACAGATACCAATTTCATGCCTGTAAAGCCTTCAGGCAGCCCGAATTGGTTGATGGGACAACTTGCTATACGAAACGTGATGATCCGGTCCGCATTTGAGATGGAGGGATATGTCAGAATCACAGTAGGGCAGCCTCATG
>JABIQT010000101.1 GCA_018667995.1 Candidatus Latescibacterota bacterium | reverse complement strand
TATTGGAATCGATCTCGGCAGCCATGGGGCGCGGTGAGAAGATAGAAATGCGGGGCTTCGGCATATTCAAAGTTGAAAACAGGAAAGCACGCGTCGCCCGCAATCCCAAAACGGGTCAGGAAATCCGTATTCCGCCACGATCGGTACCTGTATTCAAGCCCTCCGATCATCTCAAGGAACGCGTCCAGGAAGGCACAGATCCTAACAATAATGTATGATTTATGATTTGAATTGAAAGTAAGGAAAGGAGACGAGACCAAATGCCAAGTGGAAAAAAAAGAAAACGGACAAAGATTGCTACGCACAAACGCAAGAAGCGATTAAGGGCCGATCGTCACAAGAAGAAAGCCCGTTAGAGTAGAGCGCGCCGTCACCCCGCAGACGGCGCGCTTTCTTTATGGGTGACAGACCAACCGTCCCCGACAAGGCGAACCGCCATATCTATAGCCGCTTCAAGATTCTCCTCGTTGGCGATACCCCTACCTGCTATGTCAAATGCTGTACCGTGATCGACCGAGGTCCTTATGATCGGTAGCCCCAAGGACACATTGACGGATCGATCGAACGCTATTGCCTTGACAGGAATATGCCCCTGATCGTGATACATGCCGACGATACCATCGAATTCGCCTCGCATTGCCCGGAGAAATACGGTATCTGGTGGAAGTGGTCCAGTGATATTCCATCCCTGAGAACGAGCTTTATCAAGGGCTGGGGAGATAATGTTAATCTCCTCGTCTCCGAACATACCACCCTCACCTGCGTGGGGGTTTAACCCCGCCACCGCAATGTCCGGAGCCGGGATACCCATGCGTTTCAGAGCATTTCCAACTATCTCAATCGTAGCGATTATGCCTCCCTCGGAAAGACGTTCTATGGCCTGCCGAAGTGAGACATGCGTCGTTACATGGGAAACCAGTTTGCCATCGAAGGCGAGGGTTAACCGATAATCGTCCGTTCCTGTCAATTCTGCAAGTAACTCGGTGTGCCCTGCATAATGGAAACCAGCCAGATTCATAGCTTCCTTGTTCAAAGGTGCTGTCACGACCGCCTGGATCTTGCCATCCATTGCCAGTTTGGTCGCCTCCACGACTGCGGTGACTGCCAACCGACCGGCTATCTCTTGTACTTCTCCGATTCGTAGTTCACTCGGATCCATTTCAACTACATTGAGCACATCGATTGTGCCGTACTCGAACATTGCCTGTTCAGCATGTTCCACTCTTATAGCCTTCAAGGGGACAGGGCCGAAGTGAAGGGCTCCTTCAATGACCCGCGAATGACCAATCACCAAAGGACGACAAATCTCATAGATTCTCGGAGAAGACAGAGCTTTCGCTATTACCTCCGGACCGACACCGTTTGGATCACCAATTGTGATTCCAAGGATCGGACGATCGGATGATGGCGATGTGGGCAACCGCAGAGGACGGAGCCGTCGAACACATTGCTCGAGCGCATGGGATTCTCCGAAACCACCGGGTTTGATGATGACAGGCAGATTCTCGTAGCGCCCTCCAACTAGTAGGCTGCCAGCCACACCGTCCATGATGCGCTCGACCAATTCTGTGCCATAGGCACCCAGATGCCGAATGGCCTGCCCTGCCGTTTCGCCACCGGTCAGAACCAGACCACCGATTGTAGCTGCTCCCAATATCTGCTCAGTCAGAATGCCCAGGCAAGTTGCCAGCTCAACGACGATATTTTCAACAGAATTACTGTCCGCAGCGCCATCCGACTCGGGTTGAGGCGGTGGTGTGACGGAAAACGTAATGACGGTGTCGTGACCTGATGAAAGTGCAGTCATCGCCTCGGCAAACGCCCGATCATTCTCCGTCGCCGACGCCTCCGAGAGCAATGACGCCGGATTCACGTTGATGACGGTGGTATCCCGCGTCTTCTCCAGTATCTGGATCTGGGCCCTTGTGACCGGATTGAGGCTTCCTGCTATTACCAGAATGGGAGCTTGGGTAACTGGCAGTCCTATTTTTCGATCGATACGGCGTTCGTCTCGTGCCGATAGGTCATCTGCAACGCTACGGGCAAGACCAGCGGCCCCACATAGCAAAGTCTCAATCTCTACCTCTTTTGTCGCGGTCAGGATATGCGCGAGGTCATCTGACGAGGCTGCGTCCACAACTGTGATAGCGGACGAGGCATGAACGATCTCGGTCAGCTGCGCAGTCAAGGCGGCCGGTCCCTTGGTCACCGTATTCAGGGCCACAGATTCTATCCTCAGTGATGTCTGGCCCGCAAGCAAGTCGCAGATACTTGCGGTGCCAACTGGACTGCCGGGATCGACTGCTGTCACCGTGCGGTCCACTGGGACTCCTGCCACAAGCTGATATCCTCCGATCGTTACGCGGCCCGCCTCCGGAAAAGCAGGTGAGAACACGGTGAGTCCGTATTCGAGTTCATCGCACACCACCTCGATCTCTATCCCCACATGCCCCCGAAGTGTTGAATCGATCTTCTTGAATATCAGCAAATGTCCGCTCGCCTTGATGGCTCGGCAAGCTGCGATCAGGCGTTTCCGGGCAACACTCGGAGAGCAGTCTCGGCTATTGGTATCGAGAATAATAACCTCGGCCGTCGCATTTTCGAGTCGGCGTGGATCAGTAATGACACTGGTTCGGAATCCGCGCGCAATGAATGCAGCGCCGGCATCATGGGCGCCACTGAAGTCATCGGCGAGTATCACGTAACTCACAGGCCGACCTCAGTCCTGATGGTCTCCCACGAAGGTTCGATCGAGGCGGGTTCATCGACCAAATCCGCCATGACTTCCGGCCACTTGGCACCGGAACCAGTAACAAGACAGACGACCGTCTCGTCTGATTTGATACGCCCCTCCGCAGCGGCCTTTATGGCGCCTGCAACCGAAGCAGCAGACGAAGGCTCTACGAGTATGCCACTGTGCGCCAGGAGTTTAACAGCCTCGACAATCTCATCATCCGTAACATCTGTAGCATCGCCTTCCGAATCGTACATGGCCTGTAGAGCCGGTCTACCGCCAACGTCGTCCCTTATCGATAAGGCGATAGATTGAGGATCTGGATGCACCATTACGACCGGACTGTTCTCTTGAAATGATCGAACATAAGGGTTGCATCCCGCTGGCTGTACACCGTGCATCACGGGCAGCGTATCAGTAAGTCCCAGTTTCTTTAATTCACCGAATCCTTTCCATGGTCCGTACAGGGAGTCACCCGCGGCAATTGGACAGAACATGTGATCCGGCAGATTGCGTGCGAGCTGGAGGTAGATCTCGAATGCGATCGTCTTATAGCCCTCGATACCAAACGGCGTCCCCATAGGCATTGGCTCCATCGTTGTAGAAGGATAGAATCCATATTCAGTGATGAGACGGTCCAGATACTGAAACCTGTCATTCAAAACATAGGCATGGCCCCCATAGAGACGGATCATATTTCGCTGAAGCTCAGACGACTCAGGGTGACAGAGTATAACGCAAGAATCCATCCCGGCTGCCGCAGAATAGGCTGCAGCCGATGCGCCGTGATTTCCGGTTGTGCTCGCCGTCACGCGAGTATACCCGAGCTCCTTTGCCATCGATATGGACACAGCATGGAATCGATCCTTGAAAGCCCACGTAGGGTTTGTCGTCTCATTCTTGATGTATAGGTGGGAGAGTCCCGTGGTCTCCTGGAGGCGTCGCGGCCGAATTAACCCGGTGTCGCTCTCTCCCAACGTTATCTGGCACGCGGAATCCTGAACCGGTAAGAGATCTCGGAATCTCCAGATGGAGTGCCAGTTTGGCGACCAAGTCTCCAAGTCAAATCCTCGCCTTATGGCATCATAGTCATAGGTCACCGTGAGAGCTCCAACGGTCCCGGTTTCCTGGCACGACGGACAGCCATGAAACATGGGCCCCATCGGATATTCGGCACCACAGACCGTACAGATCAGCCCTGTATCCTTCATTTTACTTTCCTCGATTACACGCGTGTTCTGCCACCATCACTATACCGATGTGCGGCAATGACGTACCTATTCAAAAAAGGAGTGCAGAATACCCTCTCTTTCTCCAGAGGGTCAAAACCTTTCCTGGCCGACCTCACGAACTCCATCCGGAAAATCCCGGTAAAGCGCGAAGAATACGTCGTCGACTTTCCCGTTAACGGCGTGATGTAACGATTCCATGGGATCGGTGCGGCTGGCCACTTCATCAAACGCCTCCTGCAACTGAGTTAAATCATTAAATTCCAACATGATATGAAACTCTCTTAATTGTTCAGGCCTAAATCCGAGCTTACAGCGAGTAATCCGAAAATTGCATAGTCTCTTTGACTGCTTAAGTCGGTCGCAATATTCTCTGAGATGCTCCACAAATTCCAAGTCGGAGACGCCAGATTTGAGATTGCACCAGATATGATAGATATCCATGTTCTTACCTGTTATTGAGGCGTATTGGGACGAAGATATGGTGACATCAAATCTATTTTCGAACGGTCCGTTGTCAATGACAATTAACATTGACACTCGGGGCCTACCACTCCAGTTTCTACGTCATGGAATGGTCAGAACTATTGCTTTTTATATCGGGTCTCATCCTCCTCGCTATCGGCGCTGAGATTTTCGTGCGAGGGTCCTCCAATATCGCCACACTATTGGGAATATCACCCCTGGTAGTAGGCTTGACAGTGGTGGCATTCGGCACGAGTGCACCCGAAGTCGCAGTAGGTCTCAAAGCGGGGCTGTCAGGCCAGGCCGGAGTCACCGTGGGAAATGCAGTAGGAAGTAACATCATCAACGTGCTTCTCGTATTGGGAATGTCAGCCACTATTGCCCCCTTGGTCATAGCCAGAAAGTTGATACGCCTGGACGTACCGATCATGATCGGTGTCTCGGTGATGGTTCTGGTATGCGGGTATGATGGTGTACTGAGCCCTGTGGAAGGATTGTTCTTCGTCCTCGGCATCATCGCCTACGTGACTTACTCAATCTACGAGAGTCGTACAGATAGAAACGATGTCGATCAGGATTTCGAGGTGGAATACGTCAGCGCATCGATGCCTGTCCGGGCCACGTGGATTCGCAATGTGTTGCTCATATTAACAGGCCTCTTCATGCTCGTATTGGGAGCTGACTGGTTGGTGGAGAGCGCTGTATCTATGGCAAGATCAATCGGCGTCAGTGAGCTCACGATCGGGTTAACCGTCGTGGCAATCGGCACTTCACTTCCAGAGATCGCGACCTCGGTGATTGCCACGCTTCGCGGCGAACGTGACATAGTGGTCGGCAATATCGTGGGTAGTAACATCTTCAACGTATTGCTTGTCCTCGGTTCAGTCAGCCTGGTCGCCCCCGGGGGCTTACCGATTCCAATGGCAGCATTGAATTTTGACATCCCGATTATGATAGCTGTGGCAATTGCCTGCCTGCCGATATTCGTCAGCGGCTCCACCATAAGCAGAAATGAAGGTATTCTGTTTCTGGCCTACTTCGCATTTTACCTGACCTACCTGGTGATGGATTCTCAGAACCACGACAACCTGCCGCTCTTCAGTGCGGTTATGCTCGTCTTCGTCATACCTATTTCAGTCATCTCGTTTTTCATAGTTATCTGGCGCTGGAGAAAAGGTCACTGGGACGACTCCAGAGAACAGTAGGCACAGTCGGAACTTAATACCGGCTGCGGCGGTTATGCTGACAGATCCTGATAGGCCGAGCTATGCTCATTCCCCGGAAATAAAAGTATGCGTGCGATGATAAGCTTACTCATAGATATGATGCGGATATCCTGGCCATGGAAACTGTGGCTGGGCATACTGATTCTCGTCAATATGATCTTGCCTCTGGCCTACATTCGCTCCATAGAGGGCCAGGCAACATTGGTCAGTCTCTTCACCGGCTTTGTGATTATGACACTCATTCATCGGAAGAAAGGGTATGTCCGCCTACTGGGCGCTGGACATGTATTTTGGATAGTTCTGGTTCCGTGGTTGTTTCTGAGGATAATCGCACAATCAGGTACGGGTATCTTTAACAGTTGGCTGATCGGGGTCATAGCGGTGAACAGCCTCTCGCTTGTAATCGACGCATCAGACGTCTGGCGATATATGCGAGGAGAACGAGCTCCGCTCATGCCTTTGCGACCCTGAGATAGCGACATTCCATCAAGACCTCCCTAGCCTCGCGTCCTCCGCTGCCAACCAGGATCTGTATTCACGAGGCATCTCACGGGGACTTCCCAACCCACTTTCTTTGCGCCACTGTTCCAGGGGATGCGTCCTGATCTTCTGGGGTAGGTCGATTCGAACGCCGTGGGCCGACGACTCAAGTACCGCCATCAGAATCTCCATCACATGCAGTCCTTGCACGCCGCTGCATTCGTGCTCTCGGCCCGCATCGAGCGCGTTAACATACTCTTCCACGTAATTATACTCCTCAGGGCTTACACCGCTATCAGCGTCATAGCCTACTGGTTGCGTAATCGGAAGCGGCTCCCACTGGTCGTTCTTACCGTCGGGCAGGAAATGAGGCGTTCGTAGCCACCACGCCCCCGAAGTCTTCCATATGAGACGCCCCTCCGTGCCACACACTTCGAAGCCATAGGCCGTGGCGTCAACTACAGGAAATCGCTGCTGGAGAAGTGTAGCTGTTACTCCCGAATCGAAAGCCAGGGTGGCGGTAATTCGTTCTCCCAGAACGGTCCCCATTCCACCTGCAGAAGGAATGACGTCGTCGGGAGTCACGGTGCGACCATCTGTTAGGGCGAGCGATGTCACACTACGACATGGCCCTGTGATACGCAACATGGCATTGACCGCATGTGTGCCAATGTTCATAAGCCCGTAGCCGCCGTAGTATCCCTTTCCGCTCGCGTTCATATGACGGATATCCCCTATCTTTCCGGACTGTACCGCTGCTGCCACTGCATTCATAGCGGCTCCTGTACGGCCCTGGTGATGTACGGCGATGCGGACTCCCTTCTGTTGTGACAACCGCAGCACCTCGTCGGCCTGCTCCAAGGTCGCACACATGGGTTTTTCCACATCTATGTGTACTCCATACTCGAGAATTCGCATACTCAAATCGTAATGAAATTCGGTGCCGGTTGGAATAGCCACAATATCCGGATTTTGCTCCAACATCATGCTGTCCAGGTCATCATATCTGGCCGTCACGCCCAGTTCATCTCCCAATGCATTCAGGAGATCTGGTACCAGATCACACAAGCCGACTACCTCACACTTGGGATGGGCGTGATAGGCTCGTGCTGCTGCTGTTCCTCGTGCCCGACAGCCGAGAATAGCTACGCGGTACGTTGGCATACGCGCTCCTTGCGTCTGACCTATGGTCAATACGTTGAAAGGCCTTGTCTGAGGGAGTTAGATAATGTAATAATAGACTGCAACCACGGAGTGTCCACGAAAATCGACCCCATCTGAAATAGCCGCAACAAATGAGCAATATGAACTGTGATTTCGATCCTGTTAATGGGCGTGGAAATGCAACCGTCCAATCGGCCGTTCGGCTGATTGATGTCTCTAAGGAATATCCCAGTGGAAACCAGGTACTACGAGCACTGGATGGACTGACGCTCGAGATTCCGACGGGTGAGTTTGTAGCCATTGTCGGTAGAAGTGGCTCGGGCAAGAGTACACTTCTGAACATCATGGCGGGCATAGACACCCCTACTTCTGGCCAAGTATGGATTGGTGATGTAGAACTCAGTCAAATGTCTGACGATGCTCTGACAGAACAGCGTCGTGAACGCATTGGAATGGTCTATCAGTTCTTCAACCTGCTGTCCACATTGTCTGTACGCGAGAACGTGGCACTGCCGGCCCTGCTTGCGGGAGATCCCGAAGACGAAGCGTTGTCACGAGCGGATCGCTTGCTTGCAGAGGTCGATATGGCCCACCGTCAGGACGCAAAACCTCATATGCTCTCAGGTGGCGAAATGCAACGAACCGGACTGGCTCGGGCATTGATCCATCAACCCACGCTCGTTCTCGCGGACGAGCCGACTGGAAACCTGGATTCTCGAACGGCAGAACAGGTTATTGGTCTACTGCAGGAGCTGGGGCAAAGTCACCACACTACCGTGGTCCTTGTTACCCATAGCGTCGAGGCGGCAGCCTATGCTTCGCGTCAGGTCGAACTGCTGGATGGAACCGTAGTAAGTGATCTCACAAACTCCGTATGAGCATAATCTTCCGCTGGATCTCTCTCCGACATCTGTTGCATCAACCCGGTCGCACGCTCCTGACGCTGACGGGCGTAACGCTGGGTGT
>JABIQT010000994.1 GCA_018667995.1 Candidatus Latescibacterota bacterium | reverse complement strand
GTGGTACCGGGAATTCAGGTACTCGTCAGTGATATAGTGCCCTACAGCAAACGGGGCCGTATAATGGGCGCGGTTGAATTCAGCTGGGCCGCAACGAATTTGTTCATTATTCCTCTGGTAGGCCTTGGCATCCGCTTCCTCGGATGGCAGGCGCCCTTTCTCTATCTCGGTCTGCTTACGGTGATCGGTATGATGGCCACGTGGAAGTGGTTTCCCGATCACAGGCACGCTCATCAACCACAGCAAAGACAGTTTCGCGCTTACCTCTCGAAGCTCATCCGCAATCACAGTGCTCTCGCAGTCGTACTCAGCGGCTTTTTTCTATTTATTGGGACCGAGTCTTTCTTCATCACTTATGCCGCATGGCTAGAACAACGATTCGGACTGGGTCCCGATCAGATCGGCCTGGTGGTAGGAATTCTCGGGGTAACAGAATGGATCGGATCCGGGTTTTCGAGCGCATTCATCGATAGGCTCGGTAAACGAAGGGGGGTCTTGATTGGCTTCACACTCGCCAGTGTGGTGTTGATATGCCTCCCATATCTAGACGCAACGATCTGGTTAGCCATAACCGGATTAGCGATCTATTCCCTCATGTTCGAGTTTACTATCGTATCGTCGATCCCACTGTTATCAGAGCAGATGCCAGAAGCGCGAGGACTGACATTGACAATGGGTGTTCTGGCTATTTCCCTCTCTCGGATTGTGATGGCTCCCGTGTCCGCATGGCTTATGGAGTCCATCAGCTTTACAGCCACATGTACGGTCGGCGCAATTGGAACTGCCTGCGGAGTTATAGTTCTCGGGTTGTGGGCGAAGGAGAATGAAGAGCGGGAAGATTGATGAATGGTGCTCTGTTCGTCTTTTCCGGGTTGTCTGGCTAGATCACGGATCGACCAGCTTGTGCCAGAACTCGATCGTGGGCCTCCCATTCCAACGCGTCGTCCAGAGGAGCGAGGGGTAAATCGCTGTGACGACGAGTCAGCGAGAGGCGGATCAAATGATCTGTAAAATGTGGATTTCGGGGTAGAATTGGGCCGTGTAGATACGTACCGAAGACTGTCGGGGAATGACACCCTTCAAATGCATCCTGTCCGTTGTTCCCCTGGCCGATGACTCTCCTCCCCAACGGCTCGTCCGCATCCCCTAAATAGGTCCTCGACGAATGACTTTCGAATCCAACCAGCGTGGCAGGCGACAGAAATTCCGTGTCGATAATGATGTCCCCTGAGATCTGTTCTTCGCCATCTATTGTCCAAGTGTCAAGCAGACCTATTCCGGGAATCCTGGATTCGTCCCGTGTCTGGACGTAGCGGCCACAGAGCTGGTACCCCCCACCTGTTGCCAGTACCACAAGACCTGCCTCCACCGCCTTTCTCACCGACGCAGATTTACTTTTGAGCAAGTCGTCGGCCACGAAAGTCTGTTGCCGTAGATCCTGTCCACCGCCGAAAAGCAGGAGATCAAAGAAGTCAGTCGGAAACGGATCCCCTGGCAGTATGGCATGAATCTCCACGGCGATCCCCCTCCAACGGCATCGGTTGGAGATTACGAGCAGATTCCCGTAGTCACCGTTGATCCGCATTCGATCTGGATACAATACGCCAATGCGCAGTTGGAGAGCGGCGGTCATATCCATATACCCACACTGCGCCCGCAGACATGATTCTGCGCGCTTGTCCAGTGGTTCATCTTGGATCTCCGGAGATTCGGTACAATTGCTAATTCCTCATGCATCGGAAACAGCAACCAGGCCGGCATCAGCAAGTTCCTGTCGCAGCTCAAACATGGCGGATTCTGTAGCCAACACGTGCAGATGGCCTTTTCTCGGCGTATCGGCCATTGCTCTGTGGAATGCGTAATCAGGATCTAGGTCTACTTCAGTAACATCCACTCCAGCGTGTTTGAACCGTAGAACAAGATGCTCTGCTCCTGAACCCGACACGACAACAGACTCGGCCCGGCCGGAGAGCCTTTCGAGATTCGCATCCCAGATCCACGAGACGTCGCCACCCGTATCGACCTCATTATCTACCAGAAATAGAAACCTGTGGGGAGGCGGAAGTAGAAAAGCTGTTCGTATAGCCTCATCCAGTGAGGTAGGATTTTTCACTAACATCAACCTGGTATGACGTTCATTTACCGTGAGGGGTTCACATCGACCCGTTTCCGGTATCGTCCGTTCCAGACCGGTTCGAATGGTAGCCGGAAGGATACCGAGGCAATCTGCAGCGGCTGCCGCAGCGACGGCATTGTATATATTGTGCACACCAGGAAATTTGAGCGCAACGTCCAGTGGTCCCGATGGCGTGATTACCCGAAAGGAACTGCCATCAGCGTTTAGCACCACGTTTATGGCGTAAACCGAGGGTGCCGGTCGCTTCCATCCGCAGACATCGCACCTGTAGTCTCCAAGATGCGACATACCCACCATTTCATACTCCAACGGCGCGCCACACTTGTAACACCGGGTCAGTTCGGCCTGTCTTGATCGGGTACGAACTGCCTTGTCTTCGACTCCAAAATACAGGATCCTCGGAGGCGATTCCCGGACAAAGCCACCACATAAAACAGGATCATCCGCATTAACCACCAGCACCTGCCCCGGTTCCATCGACTTGAAACGCGACCGCCATTCTCGAATGACGGCATCCGCGCCTCCCTCTGTTTCCACGCCGTCCTGGTAGAGATTGTTGAGTACTACTACCAGCGGCGCCGATACGTCCATCATATCCAGTATCGTCTCATCGTCTACACCGAAAACGCCATAGTCTGACCGAATCTGCCCACGAGCAGTCGCAGAATGTATTAATGCGGTCGAGATGTCTTCCAAGGTCCCCGAAGTGTTTGAAGTACAAAGCGTGGGATGTTCTGCTGCTATGAGGATATTGGCAAGCATCCGACTTGTGGTGGTCTTGCCGTTGCTACCTGAAATGTAGACGATACCCTCTCGGATTTGCTCAAGAAGGCCTAAGGTGATCTCCGGAAAGAGTGCCGCTATGAGCGAACCACGCGGCACACGTCCACGGGTCATTTCGAAAATCTCAGCCAATCGCGAGACGGACTTGTCGAGCGTCATGGCTGCCCTATGAATGAGATTTTCGGACATGTGAAGCAGTCTCCTGCGGGGTATGTTGATTCTGGAAAATGATCATGAAGAGAACATGCCTGAATGTTCGGCCAATATAGACCTGATCTGTCCCCTGCAGCAAGGGAATTTGAGTTGACTCCCTGGAATTGAATCTGCATAATCAGAGCGTAAATCAGTCCTGTTGGACCCCCAGAAACCTACCGT
>JABIQT010000352.1 GCA_018667995.1 Candidatus Latescibacterota bacterium | reverse complement strand
GGCCTCAATCGCTGGGATGGCTCTGTCTTAACTACCGTCGGCAAAAAAGAGGGTCTTGCCTACACGCGCGTCTGGGCGCTCCACGAGGACACGCAAGGCAAGCTGTGGGTGGGCACACGTGGCGGGCTGTTTCGGCATGGAGAAAAGCGATTCGAACAGATTAAGGGAATCGACAAACAGCCCATACGAAACGTCAGGGCGATAACAGAGGACTCGGACGGGTCCATTTGGATCGGGACGTGGTTAAATGGCTTGATCCGCTACAAGGATGGCGAATTCGAGCTGTTCACCAAAGAGGACGGCTTGTTAGATAATCGTGTCACAGCCCTGAGTGTAGAAGAATCGGGTTCTCTCTGGATCGGGACTCGGGTAGGACTTAGCCACTACAAGGAGGGGACCATTCAGTCCTTCACTGTAGAAGATGGACTCGCTCAGGAATGGGTTCATTCCCTGTATTTGGATTCTCAAAAGCGTCTTTGGATTGGAACCGACGACGGCCTGAATCGGCTTGAAGGCACGCACTTTGAGACGTTCACAACGGAGAACGGTCTTGTAAGCAACCAAATTCATTCAATTGACGAAGATGAGCGAGGCGTGTTGTGGATTGGTACAGCTGGTGGTGTCAACAGATACGATGGATTCACGTTCCAGAGCTTGCTAAAAAGAGATGGACTTGTGGGGAGCCGGGTAGCCGATCTGGAAATGGATAAAAACGGTCACATGTGGATGTGCATAAACGGTGGGGGTGTCGTTCAGTATCACACGGTAGAGAGTTCGCCGCCTATTTTCCTTTCTGGCATTCGAATGGACCAGAACTACGGGCCTCTTGAGAGTGTAGATATGCCTACTTCACAGCGGTCACTCATTTTTTCTTTTTTCGGGAGGAGTTACAAAACACGTCCAAACGCGATGCAGTATCGCTACCGTCTCCTCGGACATTCCGAAAACTGGCATCTTACAAAAGATAACAAGGTGGAGTATACGGATCTACCCCGAGGCGAGTATGTCTTCGAGGCTCAGGCGATCGATCGAGATCTCGGCTATTCGGATGAGTCGTTGCGTGTTCAGGTCGAAGTCCACTTGCCTTACCGCCAAATCGGACTGTGGTCATTGCTTGGGTTCGCGGGTCTCGGGATCGCGATTCTGAGTGTGCGTGTACTACAGCGAGGTCGTCATCTCCAGAATATAAACCTGGAACTCGAAAAAGAGATGCGAGAGCGTGAAAAACAGGAGGAGACACTCCGCGAGAATGAGGAACGATTTAGGACCATATTCGAGCTCGGATTGTTTGGCATGGCTTATACCTCCCTTGAAAAGGGATGGATTATGGCAAATGGTTATCTGTGCGAAATACTTGGATATCCCTGGGAAGAATTAAGAACAAAATCGTGGACTGACATCACTTATCCCGATGACCTTGAACCAGATGTCAAACAATTTGAACGGATCATTGCCGGCGAAATTGACGGCTACGCCATTGACAAACGGTTTATCCGAAAAGATGGATCCATCGTTTATACAATCATGGCCTTTCGTGCTCTGCGCGAAGCCGATGGATCTTTTGATCACGGGTTCGCACTCGTTCAGGACATTACAGATAGAAAAGCAGCCGAAAATGCATTGGCTCAAAATGTAGCAGACCAAAATGCCCTCAACAATATTGCAAGTGCTATACTCAAAATTAGAAATACAGATGATTTATCGGATGTGATTCTTGCATGTGATCGAGAATTTAGGGCCAATGGGTTTTCATTTCGAAATATTGCAGTCCACCGAGTTGTTGATGCGGATGCCTGTATTTTTGATTCTTATGATCTGATCGATTCTGAAAAGTTCACACGGTTGCCTCAACTCTATTCACAGCGTATTCGAGATATGTGGAAAGACGGAAATGTTGTTTATCGAGAAAGCGCACAAGTGCTACGAGAAGGTATGGGTGAAGACTATAACAAGCTGAGTGATCGAATTGGATTCCGCGTAGGATGCATCATCGATATTCCACATGAGCGTGGTACACTTGCCATTCTTAGTGACGAAGATGAAGCTTTCAGCTTGGCACAAATCGAGTTTCTCAAATTAGCCTCTAATGCGATTTCTTTGGGGATAAGACGGATTGAGGACTTGGAGCGTCTTGAGCAACAGAATCTTGATCTTGTGGAAGCCAACGAGTCGACCCAGAAAGCGGCATTGGAAGCACAGGAAGCAAACCGTTCAAAAAGTGATTTTCTTGCAAATATGAGCCACGAGATTCGAACGCCTATGAACGCCATTATTGGTATGGCACATCTTGCATTGCGCACAGACCTTGATATCAAGCAGCGTGACTATGTCGACAAAATTCAGGGCTCAGGTCAGCATCTGTTGGGTATCATAAACGACATTCTTGATTTTTCTAAAATAGAAGCTGGCAAACTTTGTTATGCTTCAAGAGAAAATGGACTTTTGCGCAGTTTGAATAAGGTGTAAATTGGACTCAACGAAGGAGGAGTCCAT
>JABIQT010000102.1 GCA_018667995.1 Candidatus Latescibacterota bacterium | reverse complement strand
GCGCAGCTATCGTACCCCACATGTTTGGCCTGCCAGCACCCGTTGCCGATGTGATGTCTCTTGGCGTACCGGTGATAGAGGACTGCGCGCTGGCGATAGGAGCATCCACAAATGGACGCTTCGTCGGTGGCCAGGGGGAACTTGCCATCTGTTCGTTCTATGCCACCAAGATGCTGGCAACCGGCGAAGGTGGAATGGTTGTCGGACACGATGCGGCCGTTGGCGAACGCATTCGTGATCTACGCGACTACGACCAACCGGACGGCCATACTACCCGATACAACTACAAGATGACCGAGATCCAGGCTGCTATGGGGATGGTGCAGCTAAGGCGCCTGCCCGACTTCATCAATCGACGGCGCGAGATCGCTCGTTGTTATTCGCGAGACCTGCAGGATCTGGATATGGATCTTCCAGTAGACAGGCCCGCCGGAACACATATATTCTATAGATACGTGACGCGCATGCGTCGACCGCTTGAGGAGATTATCGCCGGGTTGGACCGAGCAGGCATCGCCTGTCGCAGACCGGTTTCAATGCCTCTTCACCAGCTACTTGAGCAGCCCTCGCTCCCAGCTGCCGATGCGGCATTCGCATCCGCTCTATCCATACCGATCTACCCTTCGCTCTCGGAGGAAGAGTATGCATCGGTCATTGAAGCGTTACACCTCGTGATATAGGTAACATGACTCAGCAAAGTAAAATCGGGCTGACTCCCGGCTATTTTTTAGCCAGGTGCCTGCCGGCATTGGCCATAATATCGATACTCCTGATACGCGATCCAGTACGTTGGTGGTTCTTTTCCAGCGGCCACCTGCGGGCACTGTATCTTGCTATCTTTGCCTCCGCAATGGCCTTTCTACTTACGCCGGTGGCGATGTATCTTGCTCGCGTACTCGGCGCTATCGATCAACCTGCTGCACGAAAAATGCATGCGACGCCTACTCCGTTAATGGGTGGATTTGCTATTTTTGTGGCATTTACTGCCACGATTTTTATCAACAACCTGTACACGGAAGAGGTCAAGGGCGTGGCTATTGCGGCCACGCTTGTTTACCTCATAGGCGCTCTGGATGATATCAAACCCCTCAGCGCCAAACTACGATTGGTGATCCAGCTCACTGCAGTTGCTATCATGATTGAGTATGGTGTGCGAGTGAGTTTTATGCCAGATTCCTGGTGGGGAGACGGGCTTGAAATCCTGTTTACAGTGGTCTGGATGATCGGCATGACTAATGCCGTCAATTTCCTGGACGGTCTGGATGGGCTGGCAGCCGGCACCATTATGATCTACGCTGCCATTTTCAGCTTTATCTCATTCGAGATGGGACAGCCGTATATGCGGTTTCTGTCCATTGCATTGATGGGTAGCTGTTTGGGGTTCCTGCCGTACAATTTTCGAGTGAGAAAGCCAGCCAGGATTTTCCTGGGAGACGGCGGCAGCAATTTCCTTGGTTTCACTGTGGCAGCCATCGGTATCCTGGGTGATTGGGGAACCGGCAGCAGTAGCGTAGACTTGATCGTACCCATTTTGATCATGGGAGTACCCATATTCGATACCACACTCACAACGTTTCTCAGGATCAAGTATGGCCAGGTTCGGAATTTCGCCGAATGGATACATTTCACGGGGAAGGACCATTTTCATCATCGACTGGTTGAAATCGGATTCAGTGTAAGACGCTCGGTGGTGGCAATCTATCTGGTATCCGTTATACTTGGTATCGGAGCTATGGTCCTGAGAAAATCTGATGGACTCGACGCCGTGCTCCTGCTCGTACAGGCTTTTATCCTATTTACAATGATAGGTTATTTCATGGTTTATGTGAAAGAACACTTCAATCTGAAATCTTAGACCGGAACGAGACAGAATGGATCGGCACCGAGAGCGATCCCACCCTCGTCGCAAACATAGAGGCCATTATGAAAATCGTCATCGATAAGGACCGCATCACTTGGCGCCGACTAAAGGATGAGTTCGTACTGATGCATCTTGACTCAGGTTCCTATTACAGTCTCAACGAAACCGGACGAATTATCTGGCAGGGCCTCGTAGATGACCGTCCATATGCCGCCATAGTGGCGGATGTTGTTGAGGAGTTCGAGGTCGAGGAGAAAACAGCTGAGGCCGATTTTGAGAAACTGGTGAATGATCTTGCGGGTCAAGGGCTCGTGGATCTTGTTGAGGAATAGAAAGACGCGCGCAAAATCAGCGTTCCTTCAGGTGTGGCTTCCATGTGTCGGACGCAAGCCAGATCAGAACCGAATCGTTGATATGCACTTATAAAAGGAGTCCACATGCGGGAAGCTACTCTGGACCATTTGATCGCCAAGCAAACGGATTCTACGGTTCCGTTTTCGGTGGGTTTTGAAATGACCAGCCGATGCAACGAGGACTGTTCTCACTGTGTCCGAAGCCGATGGATGGGTAATGAACTCACCTATGATGAGATCGTTGACATACTCGAACAGCTGGCTGCAGAAGGCGCCATGGAGTTGACGTTTACCGGCGGAGATCCATTGGTTCGAGAGGATTTCCTCCCGATCATGAGAAAGAGCCATGAACTGGGATTCGCGCTCTTTCTGTTCACGAACGCTACGTTAATTACGAGAGAGATTGCCCAGGAGCTCGCGAAGCTCCGGGTGCAGGAAGTCGATATCAGCGTCTATGGTGTCACGCCCGAAATTCACGACGGCATTACGCGCCTCAAAGGATCGTTACGCCGTACTATGCGTGGCATATCCTATCTGGACGAAGCAGGCATAATGGTAAACGTCAAGATGGTTCTCATGAAGCAGAATTTCCACGAACTTCCGGCCCTCAAAGCCATGTGCCAGAAAAACGGATGGCAGTTCCGGTACGACTATATTCTGTTTCCAAGGGACGATGGATCCACCGATGTGTGGGAGCAGCGTATCTCCGATGATCAGATTCGAATTACAGACAGAATGCTGAAGGACGACGAAATACAAACGGCCATGGTACATTCGGGGCTCTCCGATGTGGCGCCCTCCCTTCCTGATCTGTCGGTAGTCGATGATCCGGATATGATCCCCATGGACGCATGGCATGAAATCGAGCAGTCAGCCGCACTCGGCGGCCCCATGGGGTTATCGGAATCTCACTGCATGCTCACGCCTGATAACGAGACTGACAACGAATTGATCTCGGCTGAGAGTATTGTTTCGGCAGATGAGCCGGTGGAAGAAACTCCGAAAAAGAAAGGTGTCTGCAGCGCCGGATGGAATTCTGTATCAATTACTTCCTGGGGCGAGGTGCTTCCGTGTATTACTTGGCGGATGAGCCTCGGAAACCTGCGTAACGAGTCATTTAAAGATATCTGGCATAAATCACCACTACTGGAACGTATTCGCTCGTTGACCCATGACGATTTCGATGAGGCTTGCTCATCCTGTGGTGTCATCTCAAAATGTCACAAATGTCCCGGTCTCGCCTACAGCGAGCATAGAGACCCCCTACTGCCGTCATCGGATCGATGCCGGGCAACGCAGGCCATAAATATACTGGAGGGCGACAATGGACCAGCAGAAGCCGCGAGCTAGACGAAAGACATACATTCCACCGGAACTGACCAGCTACGGATCATTGCAGCAACAGAAGGGAGAGCGCTCCATGTTTCTGGAAGGCGTCGGCAATGTGACAAAATGCAGACTACAGCGGTGCTCGGGACCGCCGGCTCAATTTAAGTTCAACTGATAGTGCCCAGATCAGCCATAGTGCAGGAGCCAGCAGGACTGGATGATCTGCTCCACAGCTATCTCAAGGGCGGGCCTCCCTGGACCTGTAGATCAACCTTTCACGTTCACGGGATTGACCTGCAGATATCCACTCCAATCCCGGCTATTGATCAGTCCGTCAGAGACATGATGGGGTTTGCCCTCACCGATGAGGAATCTGGGGGAGCAGACCTCACCATGTATGTTATTGAGGAGGCACCTGACTCTCCATCCATACTGGACAGATTCATTGGGGCGGAACTGGTGCTGGCCTGGGAGACAACAGGTTATTTTGTCTCGGGCGATCTCTGCCTGGTCGACTTCTACCCCTGGGCCACGGCGGTGATAGACTGCCACCGAGGAGTGGCACTCCTTGTACTGCGTGAAGACGAAACGCCTCCTCCTCTCATCTTCTCCAATCAGCTGTTCTTCCAGACGCTGGAAGTCATGCTGCACAGCCGCAGTATTTATCCAATACACTCCTCAGTGGTGGCGATGGGTGGGCGGGCGGCTTTGTTCCCGGCCCCATCAGGCTATGGAAAAACGACTCTGGCTCTTACGATGGTGCGGGCGGGCTATCATTTCCTTGGGGACGATAAACCGGCGGTCCTGAGTGACTCCAATGGTCCGAGAATACTGGCGTTTCCAGAACCAGTAAACGGATATGTAGACGAACTCCACCGCTTTGACGAATTGCCACATCGTCCACACGAGGCATTTCCAGCAGATTTTCCTCTCAAGATCTCGTTTGACGTCGAGACATTCTGGCCCGGTTGTGTCATTCCCTCTGCCATCCCAGCTGCCCTGTTCTTTCCAGATGCCCACGACGGAGACGGTCCGGCCGCCAACATCATAGAACCGATTTCGGGCGCCGAAGGACTCAGGCATTTGATTGAATTGAACTGGCCAGTTCGACTTCCATGGGGTTTCGATGGTTTTCTGGATACAATGAGGGATTTGGTCGAACAGACCCCATGCTACCAATTGATATGTGGAGCAGATCTCGATGACCTGCCTGACAGAATTGGCGAACTTATCAGCTGACCAATTCCTGCTGCTGAAATCGAACCGATTCGCACCGCTCCACCCCTATCCCAACCTGCACGAAGGCTCTGATGCCGCTTCTCTCCGCCGCGATCTCCGGACTTCTTCTCGCAGTCTCCCTGTGGGACCAGAATACATCCTGGTTGGCGGCCGGCGCACTTGTTCCGCTTCTGTTTCACCTCATAAAGCATCCGCCTTCAACAGGAATCTCCCTCGCCTGCGGATGGATATGCGGCTTGATAGCCTACGGCATCCACTTTCGCTATACCTTGCAGGCTCTGAATATCTCCATTTTTGTGATGTTGCTACTATACGTGTCACTCTATGTGGGACTATTTTCCGCGGGGGTCAGTTATGTGGCCCGTCGAAACCGTGAACTGGCTTGCGTTATTTCTCCTTTGCTTTGGACCGCACTGGAATTCATCCGTGCCACCGCGTTCACAGGCCTTCAAGTCGGATCATTGGGTGCATCGCAGGCGCGAGTGACGCATCTGGTACAGATCGTTTCCGTCACCGGCGTTTTCGGTCTGTCGTTGCTACTCGTCGTCATCAGCGTGACCTTAACCCGCCTTGTAATCCGTTCCCCTCTGAACGCGCGGTATACCACAATCTGGCTCGCCACATCTACGATTATGCTGCTGGGAGCCGCCACCTATGGCACACTGGTTCTCAGGTCCCAACCTGGCAACGGCGAGTTGGTGCGTGTGGCAACTGTTCAGGCTGCCATTGATGAGCGCAACCAGGATCCCGCGGTAGTGCACGAACAGATTATAAGACGGTACAGGACGCTCCTCGGCGCATTGGATGATTATCGAGCGGATCTGACCGTATTACCGGAGACGATGACGGGAAGCTATCTTGCTGCGGACAGTGCCTTTCTCACGCTTGTGGCTGAAATGGGAGAGCGTACGGGCAGCGCATTCCTAATTGGCAGTCGCCATATAGAGGAGGAAGATTTCACATATGGCCTGTACAACAGCGCATTCCTCTTGAGTGCGGCCGGCCAGATCCAGGACCGAT
>JABIQT010000103.1 GCA_018667995.1 Candidatus Latescibacterota bacterium | reverse complement strand
TAGATGAGGACTGGCCTGGACGAGTATGGGTGCTGTCATTCGGGGACATGGATTTGGTGCCCTGGTATCCATATTTCTTGCTGAGCATCACATTTTGTATACTATCGCAATATTGTGATGTCCAAAAGGTTATTTAACCTACGAGAATACCATGCTCTCATACCGCATAGATAGCCAGGATTTCATTCTGACGGTTTGGAGTCAACACCAAACCTCACAAAAGGCGTACTTTCGACCGACCTGAGTGAGTGGAGAGACCTCGTTATACTAACCCGACTGAGATCACTCCACCCAGTCCAACGGCGTCAGGGTTAGATAACCCCCTCATTGTAACATCCACCACTGGTAACTTGAGCTATTTACTTCTTCGCACCCCAAAATGACCACTGCCTCATCTGTGGTTCCTTAAGGATATTCAGATTCAAAGGCGTCGCGTCGGATTCGTCAGACGCTGCACTCATTGACATTAACGAGTGTCTGGACTGTCTTTTTGCCTGGCAGTATCCTGTGGCTCATACTACGCAGGAAAGTGTCGCGTACTTTGAATCCGCCTATGCTTCGGCGCAAGTAGCCGATGCTGACTACTTCGACCGTGATCAAAAGCGCGAGGTAGCTGAGGCTGAGCTGTCGTTCATGGCGTCGCTGCCCGGTGGCGGCCGATCGCTTCTTGATATAGGTGCGGGTTCGGGGATCTTTGCCGAGGTGGCGGCTGCGAAAGGGTATTTGGCAACGGCCGTTGATCCGGCGATGGGGCGGCTGGCCACCGAGCCGGGTATTCCCTTTACTCCGGTCAGAGGCACTCTGGACGATATATCGCCGGATGCGCTTTTCGACCTGGTGACGCTTTGGGATGTCGTGGAACACGCCGTTGACCCTTTGGCATTGCTCAGTACGGCTCGTCGTCACTTGACAGATGGCGGTTGGCTGCTGTTGGAGACGGGGAACCATGCCGCAACCCACAGAATCTGGGGGGGACCGCAGCATTGGATTTACAAGAAAGATCATAGGTGGTATTTTACGCCACAGTCGGTGGAATCATTGCTGACTGAAGCGGGCTTCTGTGAAATCGTTTATTCCGATTCTGTTCTACGTCCCCAGCTGGACAGGAAGGTGTCACGAAGCAAACCATCATGGCTTCGCATGTTGAAATCGTGTGCCAGGAGCCCTGGGAATATCGCCACGCACCTATCGAGGTACCGGTTCCAGAGGAGATCAATGGGGCGTCAGCTGCCGGACATAGGGATATTTGCACTGGCCGCGAAAAAGGTGGACTGAGTTATTGGAGCCAGCAAACAGCGTGTTTTGGGTGCCGTTTTAGGAATTGATTCTCCGATGGATGTGGTTCTCAGATTATGTTGATTCTGCGTCGCTGAATCCTATGTATGCAAAGGAGAACCTCCAATGACTATTACTATAGATGACTTCCCGTTCAATGCGAGATTTGAGGATGAAGGGTCTCCGGAGACCTGTGCTTCCTTTCGTAAAGAAATGCCCTTCTCCAGTCATGTGGTACATGTCCGCTGGAGTGGTGAGGGTATGTGGATTCCGCTGGCAGATAAGGATTTTCAGGTAGCATACGAAGACGCTACGTCCTATCCTTCACCAGCACGATCATCCTGTATCCCAAGGGAAGAAGCGAGACGGAAATACTAATCGCCTATGGCAGCGTCCAATTTGCCTCCAAAGCAGGGGTACTTGCCGGGAATCACTTCGCGACCATAACATCCGAACTCGATAAGCTAAGGGAGATAGGTGTGTCGACGCTCTGGGAGGGTAGTAAGGCTATCGACTTTCGCGTGGAGCCCTGACCCTCGTGGCAGATTCATCGGTCCGAGAACGGGTTGGATTCGTGGTAGGTGACCTATTGGTTTAGTCTGAACACGTTTTTTAGACAGCGGCAGTGAAGAAAAAACTTACAGATGACTTTATTCCTGATCCTGCGGGCGAGTGAGCTTGTTGGGATTCAGTTGATCTAAGGTCACTGTTATTCGGACAAACAACACAACCATGGGTATTTGGCATATGGGAACGATCACCGAAATGATGATCATGCCACCCGAGCGTGCAAACCTCGATGGACGGTTTGTATTCTATCTGCATGGACAGATATGACAGGTCGCAAATGAGGGAGAAGAGCATGAGTGAAAGAACGGACCAGAAGAAGTATGATCAGTTGATCAGAGATGGGTTCTGCACCATTGATCAGGTGCTGGGCCCGGACATGCTGGCACGGGTTCGCGCCTCGTCGGATGGCCTTCTCGATGCAAAGCCGGACTCCCACTTCGCGGAACAGAAGTCTACGGGCAGCATGATCAGCGTGTACGAAGATCCATTCTTCTCACAGCTTGTGGCCTACGGTCCCGCCCTGGATGCCTTGGCGGCTCTCGGGTTTCACAGACCTACGTGGTCATCGGGATTTGTGATCAGCAAACCGCCTCACAGTCCCCCATTGTTCTGGCATCAGGACTGGTGGGGATGGAACGATCCCTGCAGCTATGAAGCGCCGCCGCAACAACTGTTCCTTATGTATTACCTGGTCGATACGGATGTCCACAATGGATGCTTGCGTGTGATCCCGGGGTCTCATCTTCGCAGACACGCCCTCCACGACTGTGTGGAGGAGGCACATACAGATGAGCTGAGATCTATGGCAGACCCGGAGCACGAGGCCTATGCGCCTGCTGATGACGCTATGGACGTGCC
>JABIQT010000317.1 GCA_018667995.1 Candidatus Latescibacterota bacterium | reverse complement strand
GGAGACCGACGACTCTGGGCCGTGTATGCGGCCTCATGTATTAACGGGATGGCCGGCAGTCAACTTGTCGTCGCAACATTGGGGTTACTGCTGCTTGAGCGATTCGGCCAGACCATAGAATTCGCCTCGATAGCGGTCGGCGTAGCCACACTGACAGGGATTCTTCTGTCAGGCCGATATCTCATTGAGGTCGTTTGGTCGCCCAGTTCCGGCCATATTTCCGATCGGTACGACAGGCATTGGTTCATACTACTGATCGGAATCGTGACGGTGGGTGCCATGGGGGCTCTTTCTTACGACGCCTCCCTCATCTGGACAGTCTTTACCGCCGGGATTGTCTTCCTTGGTGGTACTGCGCTTCGCGTTGCTCTAGACGCCATTGCCGGAGATCTGGCACCTGAGCGGTCCCGGGCCCGTGTCATGAGCTGGTATTCGAATTGGTCCGACCTGGGCAATGCCATCGGGCCATTTGCAGCCTATCAACTGGTAGGATTAGTCGGCTTAGGGTGGCTTTACCGTAGTAGTGCGCTATTCCTGGCTGTTGCCGGAACTATTTCCCTTATATACCTGAAGAATCAACACTCAAAAGGAGACATCCGTGCCTGACACAAAAATTGGGGTCACCCTCTATACCCTTCGCGATTCCGTGCGCACACCAAGTGATATTGCCCACACGCTCAAACGGGTCAAGTCCATGGGTTACGATAATATCCAACTATCAGCCCTGGGGCCCGTGGACCCCAAGGAGTTGGCGGACATGATCCACAGCGAGGGATTGTACGTCTGTGCGACACATGTGGCTTATGACCGTCTGGAGAGTGATCTCGATGCCCTGCTTGAGGAACATCGTCTATGGAATTGTAAGAATATCGCAATCGGAGGGATGCCAGATCCTTATCGCTCAGAGGGCAATTACTCCGGCTTCGCAAAAGATGTCTCTACTATAGCAGATAGAATCAAGGAGGCAGGTTTCACATTCAGTTACCACAACCATTCCTGGGAACTGGAACGATACAACGGCAAACAGATTCTTGCGATTCTGATTGATGAGACTACCGAAGCCGTCAATTTCGAGATTGACACATACTGGATACAGCATGGCGGCGGAGATCCGGCCGAATGGATACGAAAGGTCTCTGGTCGGGCGCCAGTAATCCACTATAAAGACCTGGCCATAGTGGCGCGTGAACAGGTGATGGCAGAAGTCGGCGAGGGGAATATGAACTGGAACGCCATCGCAGAAGCATGCAAGGCAGCAGGATCCGAGTGGTATGTAGTGGAACAGGACACCTGTGCCGGCGATCCTTTCGTTAGTATAGAAATAAGCCTTAAAAACATGCGGGCCATGGATTTATAGCTTGAAATGGTCACGCGATAGCATTCCTATTAGTCGAGCAATGTAAGCGGGGTCACTGAAATGAAAATAGATCTGAGCGGAAAAGTCGCCCTAATTACGGGCTCCTCCCGGGGCATTGGCAGAGGGTGCGCTGTGGAGATGGCCGCCGCAGGTGCCGACATAGCCATCAACTATCATTCCCACGCTGATGATGCGGAGAACGTAGCCCAAGAGGTCAGAGCGCACGGCCAGAGGGCCGTGACTATCGGCGCCGATGTCGGCGATAGAACGGCCGTAGATCGCATGATCAAGGAAACGGTGGGGGCCCTTGGAAAAGTAGACATAATCGTGTGTAATGCCTACTACTCAGAACGGGAGCCCTTCCTCGATATGTCAATTGATGGCATGAAGAAGACACTTGATGTCTCGCTGTGGGGCGCGTTTCACACGGCACAGTCCGGAGCTCGGCAGATGGTCGCCCAGGGCAGTGGTGGCAGTCTGCTCTTCATCAGCTCAGTGATGTCCTTCATGCCGTTCTCCGGGTCCTTGGCCTACAGTACAGCCAAGGCAGGCATGAACCACATGTCGTCGATAATCGCCGCAGAGATGTTGGAGCATCGAATCCGCGTGAATGTCATAGAACCGGGCTGGACGGACACACCCGGCGAACGTCAATTC
>JABIQT010000104.1 GCA_018667995.1 Candidatus Latescibacterota bacterium | reverse complement strand
GGTGGACATGTTGCAGGCGCAGAACTTCAACATGATTCCAAATCTCAGCAATAACGATCCGCCGTCGCACACACAGGTTCGCCATTTCCTTCAGGACGCCTTCACACCCCGTCGAATCGTTTGGCTCGAACCCCACGTCCGCCGGCTGGTTCGTGATGCCATAGGTGCGTTTCCCGGAGCGGGAGAGATTGATTTAGTCAAGGACCTGCTCTACGAAACACCGGCCCGAGTTCTTTTCGTTTTTCTGGGCATTCCTGGGACCGATGTGGAGAAGATAAAACGCTGGTCCGAAGGGCGGGCTTTGTTGACGTGGGGGAAACCGACTGATCAGGAAATCATCAATCAGATGCCGGATTTTATCGAGTACATTCACTATTGTATCAAACTGGTAGAGCGACTGGATCAGAATCCGGGTGATGACTACACGAGCGAATTGCTCAAGAAACTCAAAGAGGAATCGCCAGACGGAATCACGAGAGATCGTATTGTGATCACACTCTTCGGTTTGCTGATGGCCGGGCACGAAACGACCACAAACCAGTCTTCGAACGGTATAAGGGCTCTCCTGCAAAATCGATCTTCGTGGGAGAGACTCTGTTCGACGCCAGAGTTGATCCCCAATGCGGTAGAAGAGATCATTCGATATGAATCAAGCATTCTGTCCTGGAGGCGTGTCACCAATCGCCAGGTGCAGATTGCAGGCGTCAAGGTGCCGAAGGACGCTCAGGTGCTGGTCATGCTGGCATCTGGAAACAGGGATGAATCTCAGTTTCCCGAAGGCGAGAGCTTCGATATCGACCGACAGAATGCCTCACGGCATCTATCCTTTGGACATGGCATTCATTATTGCCTCGGTGCGCCCCTGGCCAGGTTGGAGTTGCGCGTATTTCTCGAAGAACTCACGCGAAATGTGTCTGATATGAGACTTGTTGAGGGACAAGACTATAGATACCTCCCGAACACAACTCACAGAGGACCAACCAGTTTGAGGGTTTACCGAAATGGTAAGAGAGCGTCTTGATCATGAACACAGACAAGTAGAGCGATGCTGCGGTCCGCGCCTGCCTGCATAGCGCGGAAAACCCTATCAAGTGTCTGAACCAAACATGCAATCACGGTCTATAATCCCGGGGCAGCATGTCTCCGACCCGGTCTTCGTACCACTGACCGTGCTTTACGAATGCTCTTGGTTCAAATAGTGCCCCTTCTTCGTCAATCAAACCATAAGCCGAGTTCAATCTCAAGGAAGACGACTGAAAACCGCGACGTACCAGAAGGTAGTTCGTGAACTGAATGCGACGTAGCCCCAAGGTATCAGGCGTCACAATTGTTCGCGTGTCAAATCTGTAAAAAGTCGCCAATTTGACGCCTATTTTGTTGATTGGGACCTGTGACAGTTTGACGCCAAAACCCTCCTCCTCCAGGCGATTCTGGGCGAGTGCCCTCATGAAATGCGGAAACGATCCTCCATAGGCCACCTGCCTATTTTTGTGCCACCTTTGCGCCTGGTCCTCGTCCTCAGCGACCATTTCCTCGTACCTCGGATAGACCGTATAGTCGATGAAGGCGAGCGTTGCGCCTAACGATTGCTCAGCAGAATATGGCCGATTCCATCTTCCGCTGAATCTGAATTCATTGAGAACCAGGTGGAGCCGGTATCCAAGAGCAACGTTGTCGATGTGTAATGTGCTATCCGTTGAAGCGCTGAATACTCCCGATTCTGGATCAACCTCGAAGTCCAATACGAGTGGATTGAGGATGATGCTCTTCTTTCCGAAGTCAGATTGTCCCAGGAATTCTTGTTTGAATATCTTGAGTCTGTTACGCCAAATGCTGGGTCCATCTGCTTCTACTTCAACGCCCATACCTCCATATATACCGGTACCGTCTACATCATGGATTCGTGGCTGCATACGAAACAAAAACTGAAGTGAGTCGGTATCTGATATCCGAATTCTGCGTGCGATAAACTCATAGCCGATATGGGTGAGAACAAGGTCAAAACTACCCACCGGCACCTGCTCCAACCGAAACGCTCCGTTCTTATTCGATTCGAAACCGAGAGTAGTATGACCAAGGAATACATTCACGCCTTCGATTGGATTACCTGTATCACTGTTTATTACTTGTCCCGAAATGTGACCTGACGGCGCATCTGTTCGATCAGGATTGAGTGATGTCTGACCAAAGACCTTACCAGAATCAGGAGGTATAGTCATCACACAAAGTATAGGTGCGAGCAGGTTCAGAAATACAAGGTGGAATCTCATGGTCGGAGAGCCAGTACGGTTTCGGGGCCTTGGTCTATGTGTCAGACGGGTCACCTTAAGACATCTGAAGGGACTGGCTGACGACTGTGGGATTAGGGTGATGGAGAGCACC
>JABIQT010000273.1 GCA_018667995.1 Candidatus Latescibacterota bacterium | reverse complement strand
TAAATCCTGGCAGTGCCCCAGACGCCCTGGTTGATATCGACTTCGAGTTGGTGAATTTCCAGCGGGGGGAGCTGATATTCCCAGATCTCTACCCCTTTGCACCAAATCTCCTTTTTGGCGAGGGCGGTGTCGCATTTCCTAACACCCAGACACCAGCGCAACAACCGAACGGCCTCGCAGATCAGACACCTGATTTGTACAATAAAATCTCTACCACTATTAACAACAACATCGCCAACCTCAATAAATACTATATCACCGTCCAACATAAAGACCGGCAGTCACAGTACTCACTGGGTCGCTCCAACATAATTGAAGGCAGCGAGGTAGTTCGACTGAATGGTCGGAAGCTTAGCTCCGGCACGGACTATATCATGCTCTATGAAGTCGGCCAGATTCGCTTCCTCTCCCAGGAGGCGCTTGATCCTAATGCCGATGTTTCCGTAGACTTTCAGTTTGCACCTTTCTTCCAGCCCGCAGCGAATACTTTGATGGGGTTCCAGAGCAAATATGACTTCAACGCTCAATCCTGGCTCCGTGGCACCCTGCTATACCGATCCGACAAGTCTCTTGATCAGAAATCACGCATTGGACGGGAGACGGGGACTTCGTTGCTCTGGGATCTGGATACAAGGTTAGCCTTCGAACCGCAGCTAATGACATCGCTGGTCAATCTCATTCCGTTTGTAGAGTCCGACGATCGTTCGATCCTGAATATATCCGCGGAGCTCGCCCAGAGCATACCCAACCCCAACAGTCGGGGGGATGCGTTCATTGATGATTTCGAGGGCAGCAAGGAGGAGACGGATCTGGGCGTACTGAGAACGGGTTGGGTGGCCGCCAGTCCCCCCGAGGGATTGACTCATGTAAAACGTGGTCGGCTGGTCTGGTATAATCCAATGGAACAGGTGGCGGTTACGGAGATTTTTCCCACCCGAGAAGTGATTATACAGGATAGCCGGCAACACGTTCTGACACTGTCATTTGATCCACGAACGCCCGATCTTCGATGGGGGGGATCTGTTAATGACGAGTTCACCACAGAGTGGTTCCAGGATGCACCTGCCGTGCTGCGAAACCGCTGGGCAGGCGTGATGCGCCCCCTGACCGGCGCCACCATCGATCAAACCAGGAGCAAGTTCATCGAGATCTGGATCAATGGCGACGAGGGCGAACTAAACATAGATCTGGGATCTATCACTGAGGATGTGAACGGCAACAATATCTATGATTCAGAAGACGACCGGAGTGACGGTTTTGGCAACAACCTGCTCGACGCCAATGAGGATATCGGCCTTGACCAGACCACAGACGTGAGTGAAATAGGCTTCGATCCCGTTTTTAAAATTCCACGACCGTTTGACCCGGTCAGCAATCCCGATCCACATGCTGACAATTTCGAATTTGATCCCAGTCCGGGTCAAGCAGGCCGATTTCAGGATATCAGCTATGAGAGAATCAATGGGACGGAGAATAATGTCAATGATCCAGATGTCGGTCGTCGCCCCAACACTGAGGATATCAACAATTCTGGTTTTCTGGATACCAGCAACAACTTCTATCGCTACCGCTTCAATATCGGACCAGACCATCCGGACACTTCTCTGGTGGCTGGAGGCGACCTGAATAAAGGGAACTGGGGTGCTAAGAATAGCTGGAGAATGTATAGAATTCCACTGAACGCGGCGGCACAGAACCCCACGTTTGGTGGTGAAATAGGGTCCCCAAGTTTTGCATTGATCGAAGCAGCGAGAATATACATTACGGATGTGGAAGACCCGGTCACTGTCCGGCTTGCATCGATTCAGATCGTCGGTAATCGGTGGCAGGAAGATCCTGCTGGCGCCATCACGGATTCCCTGGGACAGATTCTAACAGACGATGATCTGCTACTGAATTCCGAGAATTTCAATGCCACCGTAAAGAACACGTTTGACAATCCTGACGACTACAGTCCTCCCCCGGGTGCTATCGTAGAAATAGATCGTATCACAGGGGTACGTAACCGTGAGCAATCCCTTGCCCTATCCTACGAAAACCTCCAGGCCGGCCACAGCGCCCAGGTATTTCAAACCTTCTTTACTGATCAAGACTACACACTCTATAATCAGCTCAAGATATATGTTCACGGTGATGACTCATTCGTGGGCGATCAAGCTCCCGAATTTTATGTACGATTTGGTAACAGTTCTTCCGACTATTACGAGTACAGGTCAACACTAGTCCCTGGATGGGCACCAGAAAACGAGGTACGTTTAATTTTCAATGATCTTACCCTTCTCAAGGCGGATACCGAATTGGCTCGTCAGAGTCAAACTATCGTAGACACCTCATTTACTATACAACTCAGCGATGGTGAGGAATTACCGGTTGTGGTGACCGACGGCACGACACAGGGCAAGAAACAAGCCATTGTGACATTGCCTGACGGGCGTCAATACAGGGTTCAGGGGCGTCCTTCCCTATCACGGGTACGACAATTTGTGATGGGCGTTTCCAACCCCCACGATCACGTGCTATCATTAGGTGAGCTCTGGGTTGATGAACTCAGAACCAGTGATGTTAGGCGGAACAAGGGCATGGCCGGACGTCTTTCCATCGACGCTACGTTCGCAGATCTGGGCACATTCCGAG
>JABIQT010000105.1 GCA_018667995.1 Candidatus Latescibacterota bacterium | reverse complement strand
GCAAAAGCCATGATCGCATCTTGTGGCTGGCCATCGAGAATCTCAGAAACAACAGCAACTCCCATTCCCTCATCTGAATCTGGACGCAGAGATCTCTGGCTGCTCCTTGTGATCCGTCTGCCAACTCGCATGAGTCTGCGAAAGCAAATGGGTCCCAATTCTTCTGTGAAACCAGGTATTCCATACCCGCCGGTACTTCCGGAAGTGCTGTCGCCAATTCTGCGGATATTCTGAAAAGATCCGCGTATACCGCGTGATCCCCTACCTGCCTGAACCAGTACTTGCTATTGGGGTAATCGGGTTCTCTGCGGTGCATGATACCATGCCAGTAACTTCCAGTTTCAGAAGCTATGCCCTGGCTGATTGTGTGCGAAACATCAAGGTAGTCGTGATACAACCACAGAGCAGCTCGACAACCATCGGCCATCTGAGCGTCAGTTATCGAATGGGGCTCGAGAGCATCCTGATTTGAGAGTCGCTCAAGCGCGGAGCTGGCCGGTTTATTACAGACTCCCGGCCCCAGGGACATAGTACGAGGAACGCTTAATAGATCGGCAATCGTGGATCCGTAGGCGCAACTATCAAACGCAGCCACATGATCTCCTTTCCAACTTGTGATTCCATAGAAAAAGGGGTAGCGATATGCTACCCCTTAATCTATGTCACAATTTGGTATGGTTCAACTACTCTGTATTCTTACTGGATCCTTTTTTCGAGCGCCTGTTCAGGAAAATAAGGCCGGCTCCGTAGAGTCCGAGAGCAAGAGCCAAAGAAGCTCCCCACCCACTGCCCTCCTCATCGTCATCTTCTGAAGATCGCCGTCTATTTCTCGTCAGATCCCTACGCTCTCTCTCCAGTTTTCTCCGTTCGTCGCGAAGCTTGTCCCGTTCGTCGCGGAGTTTATCTTTCTCTCGATCCAACTGGGAATGTACCATGTCATGGATCTTGTCCTCAAGTTCTTTGGAGTCGACATTGATTTCAATATTCCCCAATCGGGACACGATCTGTTCGCGGATTACTGACCTCATCTCGCAGGCCATCGCAACAGTCGAAGAGAGGACCAGAAAAACAGTTGCCAGCACGAATGAAGAAATGTAACGCATCAAGGCCTCCTGAATATCGATCCGGCGTAACCCGGAGTATCAGATCATGTGAACTAACTGAAGCCTAAGACTGTGACGCCGCTGGAAATGTTGTACTGGAACTGATCTTCAGTCCGCGGCCGCCAAAATGGGTGCTATACAAGCTGGATAGAGCTCCCTGACTTCTCGGGGCGGACCGGGTAAAACAAACAGAGTGGTGCTCTGGTACGGAATAGTTATACAGTGGCCCCACCCCAGAATATTCGGAGCCGCGGTGCCTATATCTGGAATCGTGGCAACCTTCCGCATATGGTCGCTCACTTCTTCAATGCCTTTCAGCCGCAGCTTTTCCTGAAAGTGTCCCAACAGCCCTTTGTCTATGTGGGTCTGGCAGCGCAACATTTGCGCAAGTGTAGCTACGGTCATGTCGTCCGGTGTCGGTCCAAGGCCGCCCGTAGTTATTATATGGGTCACACCGCCAGCAACGGCTTCCTGGACAACATCAATAATGTCTTGGGGGCTATCCCGTACCAAGCTTACACGACGTATCCGGCCGCCTTGTTGACAGACCTGTGCAGCAAGGTATTGCGTATTGGTATCGGGGATGCGGCCCAGCATCAATTCAGTACCGATGGGTATTAATTCGATTAGAGGGGGCATGAATGAAATTGGGGATTTCAGAGGGAGTGATTGGGGGCGGCTGGAAGCGTTACTCGTCGTATAATTCCATCTGCTTGCCTTTTGCCGTTACAAGGCGTGAGAAATGCTCGACTGTGGCGTTCAATATATGATGCGCATCGGCAGCGTCGTCGCCCGTGGCGACAATATCCACCGGAAGCCCTTGATTCATGGAGTGTCGCATGGCCACATACGCTTTCAGATAGGTAGTCGGATACTTCTCCATCGCGGCCTCCAGCAGGGGTGAGACCTCCGATTCAGACATATTCACGATAACCCGCAGGGCTGCATTCTTCGTCTGATAGGACGCAGAAATGAACTCGGCTACGTATCCGCTAAACAGGGCCTCCATTTCCTTGGGCGGGCCAGGAAGGATGAAGAGCGTTGAATCATCTTTCGTCACGCGAATGCAGGGCGCCCAACCGGCATGGTTCTGAAACACGTCCGCCCCCTCCGGAACGGTCGCCATTTTTATCATGGCGTCGGTCACTTCCGCGGGGTCGGTGATATTTCTACGCGACATAAAATCTTCGAGCGTAGGCTCATGTACGATGGTCTGGGCACCAAGTATCCGTGAAACGGCTTCCACAGTCATGTCGTCTGGCGTGGGTCCAAGGCCGCCAGTCATCACGATAATATCGGTGCCTCTATCGATACCTCCACCCACGGCTGCGATTACATCATCTATCTCGTCCGGCACAATGGTCATCCGGCGCAGCGCCCCGCCCAGCTGCGCGATCTGCGCTGCTATCCAATGAGCGTTGGTGTCTTGAATCCGACCCATTACAAGCTCGGTACCTATGGAATAAACTTCGATCACAGTACTATCAGCCATGAGTTCCTCTTGGAATTCCGTATCGCGACGCAGGGACGATGCTATCTACCCATTGCCTTCAGCGTCTCTTTGATGCTCTCCGTGAATATATCCATCAGAATGTCGATCTCTTCCCGAGTGATGATCAGTGGTGGGGCAAAGGCTATCCAGTGCGGATCAAATCGTGTGAGCAGCCCCTTCTTCAGAGCCGCTTTTCCGACCTGCACACCAAATTTCACGTCCTGACCGAAAGGCTTTTTCATCTCAGGATCTTCGACGAATTCCACCCCAACCATCAGGCCGCGTCCTCGAACTTCACCGATAATCCCAAGATCCTTGAGACCTTCAAGTTGCTCCCGAAGATAGGCACCCATTTCCCTGGCACGAGCAGGCAGGTCTCTTTCGACGATCTCGCCCAGACAGGCCAGTCCAGCGACCGATGCGAGCGGGTTTCCACCGTACGTATGACCATGTGAGAACTCGACCTCATCTTCGTCACGCCCCAAAAAGGCCTCCCCAATTCGATCACGAAAAGCGATTCCCGCAAGGGGAATATAACCGCTGGACATGCCTTTGCCCATGCAGAGAATGTCCGGCGTGGTACCAAATGTCTGGGACGCAAACATCTGTCCGGTACGGCCAAATCCAGTAATGATCTCATCAAAAATCAGAAGCACATCGTGCTCATCGCAGATGCGACGCAGCGTAGGAAGGTACTCGTCCGGAGGCGTGATGACTCCGCCTGTATTACCTATGGGTTCGACAATGACCGCTGCCACCGTTTCGGGGCCCTCCATCTGAATCATCTCGTCGATGGTGCGGGCGCAGAAGACGTCACATTCAGGATAGGTCTTTTCATAGGGGCAGCGATAACAGGTAGGAGGATGCACGTGCAGATAGCCAGGCAGCGTGGGCTCAAACATGGTCTTTCGCCGGGGGGTACCGGTCGCGGATAGCGCACCCATCGTGGCACCGTGATAGCCCTGGTATCTCGCTATAATCTTATATTTGTTCGGATTGCCCGTCTGACGGTGGTACTGTTTGGCAAGTTTCATGGCGGCTTCTGTCGCCTCAGATCCACCTGACAGCAGCTTTACGGTATTCAGGTCGTCAGGCGTAACGTCAGCCAGGCGGTTAACAAGCTCGATTGCCGCCAGATTCGTCGCATGAAGAGGGGGAGCGAAAGACATCGTATCGAGCTGCGCCTTCATGGCATCTATTACACGACGATTATTGTGCCCGACCGTAACTACAAATACACCGGATATCCCGTCCAGAATCCTCTTGCCGTTGATATCCTCATACCATACTCCGTCCGCACCGGTTATAACGAGCGGGTCCTCGATAAAGGTCTCCATTTGTCGCAGATCGAGTACCATACGGCGTAAGGCGTCCGGCTGCATCAATCGTTTCGTATCGTAGACCGAGTCACTCATCTTATAGTCACTTCCTTGACCACTCCGGTCACCTCGATCTCGAACAGATAGTTCTTTACAGCGCCCTCGATCCTCACGGGCACCGCAACACCGAATTTCTGGCCTTGCAGGTCCAGGGCATCCGCCGTCTTCGGAAAAATGGGGCGCTGCTGCCAGCCGGAGAAATCGAGATATGCATAGTCGGTGGGCGCCACCGATTCGTTGAGTACGCCCTGAGGCATGATTATTGTCGGTACATCCGCCCTCTGCAAGTCGCGCAACAGGACCATTCCGTGCACAACGGGATGAGGCGTGCCATCAGCGTCTATAAGCCGGACCTGATTCCAATCGATCGATATAGGTATCTCACTGACATTGATGATATCCAGACCGATAGACAGTTCCTTAGGTAATACCCGGCAGAAAAGCGTCTCATCCCGGAACTCCATGCCGTCCTGTTGAACAGGATTGGTCATGGCATACTGATAGCGATAAATGATCTCTTCTTCGTGATATTCCGGTGTGGTAAGCGATGCGGGTTTATGAGCCGCACAACCCCATAGGCCGCATATGGCAATTGACACTATTACTGTTCTAAACATTCTTGAATTCCATTTATTGAGGTTTATTTCAGCGAAGCCTATCTATGACGAAGTCAACGTCGGTGCGTCCCACGGCAACGTTGGCCATGGAGCCTTCCATATCGCCCGCTTGCAAGGGGCCCGCACTGCCATCAACATCTATTCGAGCAACGACTTCAAAGTTACCTGAAAATGCAGAGCCCTGAACCATCTGGTCAGCGCTTGAAAGGTCGTATCTCAGCGGAAACTGAAAACGCCCCAGGCGCTTTACCGCCACAGGAGCACCGCCGCCACCACTGCGGGCCATGATAAACATGATCTCCGACCCTTTCAGCCTGCCCGCAAGTTCCGGCGAGATAGCAATGGTACCTGAAATGGAGCCGCCTGCCCCTTGCTGCATAGTCGGCATATTGCCTTCATTAGGCCGCGCTGACGGGAGGATCCCCGCCATGGGAACACGTGAACCAGTTGGTCTTTCAGAAAGGGGCCGTACGTTCTGGTCGCAAGATGTGAGAACCGCGACCAACATCGCGAAGCATCCAAATTTGAACCATTTACAAGAGATCTTCAATTAGTCACTCCGGTATCGCTGTTTGCAGGGGTTAAAGCACGCCCAATATATGCCTTTAAGACAAGAAATCGCAAGCGGTATCTCCCGAACAGGACGGCATGGCGGCTTCTAAGAGACCGCGTAGGTGCTCTTGGAATACTCCAAGGATTGGCCGGGCAGCATCTTAACAACTTGAGTGTTCGGACAGAAGAATTCTGCCATAGTCTGCATCTTGTCGATATCAGCCGCCTGGTCCGGGAAAGTATCGTAGTGACATGGAATCACCACGTCCGGCCGAATATAACCGGCAGCCCGTACGCCGCCCTGAATGTCCATTCCATACTTACCACCCACAGGCATGATAGCGATTTGGGGGCCATACATCTGCCCGATCAGCTGCATGTCGCTGAAAAGAGCTGTGTCTGACGTGTCGTATACCGTGATTCCATTGTCAAACGCAAGCACGACTCCACTCACTGTACTATCAGGCCTGTAATAG
>JABIQT010000600.1 GCA_018667995.1 Candidatus Latescibacterota bacterium | reverse complement strand
GGAACCGGACATTGGCAAAGGTTTGGACTTCCGGACCAGCTGGCCTCTATTCGTGTGCTATCCATGGTGCAGGACAGCCAAGGATATCTCTGGTTCGGTTCTGACGGATGGGGTGTCTTTCGTTTCGATGGCGTTAACCTGGTGCGCTTCACCGAAGATGATGGCTTGCCTGACAACCGGGTAGACGCCATCCTGGAATCCTCGGATGGCTTTATCTGGGTACTCACCGGCGAAGGTGCGTGCCGGCTTGAAGGTAGGCGCTTCGAACGGCTCTCCGTACGAAGAGGTGATGAAGCTTCCACCCGTTGGGAGGGGCACCTGGCCGAGGATGCCGATGGCACTATATGGTTCGGCACAAATACGGGTATCCAGCCTGATTCGGGTTCCTCCCTTCCGGTCGTTGAGGGTCTCTCCGACGATCACATCAATTCAATGGCCTTCGGTCCAGATGGCACGCTTCTGGTAGCTTCCAATACTGGGTTGGCGCTATATGCCGGCGGAAACAGGCGGTCGCTGGATCAGCGTGACGGACTACCCGACAGCCTCGTCACGACAGTTGTTCCGAGCTCGGACGGATCCACCTGGCTCGGATCACGGCATGGTGCCGTTCGGATCTACGGACAAAGGCTGGATACCTTTACCACACGGGATGGACTGATTCACAACTCCGTGAATAGCATCCTTGAGGACCGGAATGGTAATATCTGGTTTGGTACCGATGGGGGAGTCAGCAGATATGATGGGGAGCTATGGACCAATTATACAACGGAAGATGGACTCGTAGACAACCGAGTCTACGTCATACTCGAAGACCACGAGGGATATCTCTGGTTCGGCACCGATGGAGGCGTCAGCCGATTCGACCGCAATCGTAGCGTTACGTACGACGTGGACGATGGCGTGCCAGCTGGTCGCTTCACTGATATTGCAGAGGGACGGGACGGCAGCCTTTGGTTCGCAACGGAGAATGAGGGGGTTCTGCATTACAAGGCGGGCCAGTTCCTCAATTCAAAGAAGGGAAGCGGATTGGCGTCTAACCGAGTCAATACGATTCTCATTGGCCGCGACGGAACAGCGTGGTTAGGAACCGACGACGGCGTGAGCCGCTTTGACGGTAAGAACTGGCGAACCTACAGCCCCCGTCACGGACTGTCGCACAGATCCGTGAATGATATCATCGAGGATCGCTCCGGCGTAATCTGGTTTGCCACAAATGGTGGAATCAGCCGCCTTGAAGAGGAATCCTGGACGAGCTTCACCATTGCCACCGGTCTCCCTCATAACGTCGTTTGGACTCTTCGTCAGGACGGAGAAGGCATAATCTGGGCAGGCACGGCGGCCGGCGCGGGTTACTTCGATGGTGGCGAATTCGTGGCCATAGATCCTGAAAAGTCTTTGGGACGCAGTCCTGTGCGTAGTATCCTGCCTGATAGATACGGCGCCCTCTGGTTCGTCATTCCTGGGCGGGGAGTCATACGCTACCACAACGGCGACTTGACCCCTTTTTCCGTATCGGACGGCCTCGCCGGAGAACGTATTACCTCAGCCCTCATCGATAACAAGGACGACCTGTGGTTTGGAGCCGAGAGGGGCGTCAGTCGGTTTGACGGTAGACATATGCATGAAATGTTGACGGGCAGCCGAGAGGGCAGCCGCAGCATAACCACCATGCTCAATGATCGATCGGGACGCTACTGGTTTGGCACGCGTGACGGAGGCATCATTCAGTACGCGGACGGGATGCGCCAAAGGTTGTTTCGCCAGGATGGACTGGCAGACGATACCATCGATAAAATGATTCAGGATTCTCTTGATAACATCTGGATCGCCACGCCCGGCGGAATCACCAAATTCCGCCCCGTCCATTCACGCCCTCCTATCGTAATAACCGGCGTCACCACAGACAGTTCTCACGACCTCTCACAGACTATCAGCTTCCCTTCTTCAGAATCTTCGATACGTTTCGATTTTGTTGGCATAAGCTACAAAACACGGCCCGAGCAAATGCTCTATCGCTATCAGCTGATCGGACACGATCCGGAAGAGAGGACCACAAACGCCCGGCAGGTTAGTTATGTCGGTCTGCCCCGCGGTGACTATACATTTCGGGTTTCCGCTGTGGACCTTGATCTCGGTACTTCAGATTCGCCTGCCGAGATTGGAGTGGCGGTTCACCTTCCCTATGGCACGTTAGCACTGTCATGTATCATTGGACTGATCGTGCTGGCCGGTGGCCTGGCGGCGAGATCGGCTGGGCAGAGAAGACGCGAGCGGGACGACGCCCGGAAAAAACTCGAAGAGACTCAAGATCAGCTCTTTGAAGCTATGGCAAGAGAGCTTCAAGCCGCGCACGATGTCCAGATGAGCTTACTTCCACAATCGAGTCCGGACCTGCCTGGATTTGACATTGCCGGCGTCTGCATTCCGGCCAACCAGGTGGGAGGCGATCACTACACGTATCAGTGGGTAGATAAAGACCACCAATTTCTCGCACTGGTTGTGGCGGATGTAGCAGGTAAGGAGATGAAGGCCGCGATGACGGTCATGCGCTTTTCTGAGGTGCTGTTCTACGAGATCCGCAATCGCCAGGATCCAGACGCCATACTGCAATCCTTGAACGACTCGCTGGCAGGACGTATGGATTCTCGATTGTATGTCACGGCTTGCGTCGGAGTTCTGGACGTAGGGGCAAGCAGCTTCACCGTAGCGAATGCTGGACATCCGCCTGTCTATCGTCGTACAGGAGATGGTCATGTATCGGAACTCACGTGCACCGGTCACCCCCTTGGACTGCGGCCTGGCGTCTCATTCGAAACGAGTACAACGGAGCTCGTTCCGGGAGACGTGCTGGTGCTGTACAGCGACGGGGTGTACGAGGCCAGGAATCATCTAGATCGAGATTACGGTTTCGACCGGTTAAGAGGTACCATCTCACGTCTAGGGGCGAAGGGTAACGCAGGAGAAATATTGGAACGAATCGTCTCGGACGTGAAACGGTTCGTAGGAACGGCGAGCCTGGACGATGACATTACGGTGGTTGTGGTAAAGGTAGAGGGTAAGAATAAAGCCTGAGAAGTCGAGCTCCCGATTGAACCCTACCAACCACAAAACCCGGGAGGATTCTCCCGGGTTTTGTGGTTCTGACCCAAACTCATTGCGGTCACATCCTAGCCTGATCTGCAGGCATCGTGAATGCCCTGCCAGAACTAACTGCTAACAAGAACCTTCTGCAGCGCCGCCATGAAGGCTTCATTCTCTTCGGGTAACCCGGCGGTTACACGCAACCAGGTCTTCATACCCCAACGAGCATTCCCGTTGCCGACGATAACGCGATATTCCTGCTCGAGTTTTCGGCACACCTCGTCGGCGTCTTTCTTGATGTTGACCAGCATGAAACTCGACTCACTAGGAACGTACTCGAGTCCCATCTCTTTGAATTTCTCTGCAAAGAATTCTTTGCCGTTGCTGGTAACTTCGCGAGCATAAGCGATGTAGTCATGATCGTCCAGGGCGGCATTGGCCGCATGCAGCGACAGCATATTAACGCGGCCACCTTTGTTCAGATTCAACGTCTTGATCATCGCGGGCTGGGCAAGGCCATATCCAATACCCAGTCCGGCCATTCCATAGATCTTCGAGAACGTCCGTGCCACGATCAGGTTTGGATGATCCTTGATGAGAGGTGCCGCACCGATCCGGTCCTCAGGGGAGCGCGCGAAATCGATATACGCTTCATCGGAAAAGACGATGATCTCTGGCGGGATGGATGCGACAAACGCCTTGAGTTCCTCATAGGGTATCAACACGCCGGTAGGATTACCTGGCGAAGTAAGGATAATCATCTTGGTATTGCTGTTTATGGCTTTCTTCATGGCCGGAAGGTCATGTGAGAAATCGCTTCTGACTGGTACAAATACTGGCTTTGCGCCAAACCCAACGCCCATTTCCGAGATATTTCCATAACCTGGTGTGGCTTCGATGGTTTCTCCGCCGTCACGAAGAAAAGCCGATGCCGCCGCAAAAAGGACCTCTGAGGAACCGGCGCCAAATGTGACCCAGGAATTCGGCGGACCGCCAAATGGGACGTTAGACATATCAGGTACGGGCAAACCGTGCATACGGGTAACTTTCTCGTAAATCTCAGACACTCGGCCGTACCGGTTGAACGAATAGAGGACTTTCATGATAGCCTCTACCGCGCGCGGTGATGGGCCGATAGGCATCTCGTTGCCGCTCAATCTTACGAGTCCTGGTGGTACGCCCCAGCCACGCACAGGCTGGGCACTGGGGCCCTGGAGCATCTGCGCCGCAGCTTCACGCAGGCCGAATGCCGCGACACCAGCGCCGGCTATGGCGCCCTTCAGGAATCCACGGCGGGAGAAACCCGCACCAATTTCACGCTTCTTGCTGTCTGACATGTTCGTCTCCTTTCGGGGCGCAAACCCCGAGAGTGGGGGGTAAGAGAACAACTACCAAATTCAATCATCCTTTGAAACAACGATCTTTACCTCAATACGACACCTGTGTTTACAACCAACCCTCCACCTATATCGGGAAACGAGAATCTATGACGCCGCCCGTGTGAAGCATCAGCTCTTAACGAGTACTTTTTTGAAGGCTTCTACGAATGCTTCATTCTCTTCGGGCAGACCGGCAGTCACACGAATGAACGTATCCATGCCCCACCTCTGCTTAGCGTTGGCGACCCAGACATCATGGTCTTTAGCTAAGGTATCGACCACAGTGTCCACATCACGTCGCAGGTTGATGAGCACGAAACTGGATTCGCTACGGACATACTCGACACCCAGCGCGTCCATTTGGCTGTAGAAGTAATCCTTACCGCTATGCACCAGCTCCTGTGATCGGCGTACAAAATCATGATCTTTCAACGCCGCTGCAGCCGCATAGCCAGAAAGAATGCTCAGTGTATTCGCCCTATTTTCGTTAATCCGGTTAATCACATCTGGTTGTGCCAAGGCATATCCCACACGCATTCCTGCCATGCCGAATACCTTGGAGAAAGTACGCGTGACGATGAGATTCGGATGATCAGCTATCAGAGGAGCCGCGCCTATTCTATCGCCAGGCTGGCGGCAGAAATCAATGTAAGCCTCATCAACCAATATCAAAACTTCGGACGGTATCGATTCTACGAATGGCTTCAGAGCACTGATGGGCGTCAACCGCCCATTGGGATTGCCGGGTGTGGTCACCACGACCAACTGCGTCTTTTCGGTAATCGCAGCCTGCATGGCTACCAGGTCCGGACCGTAGTCATCTGCCAGCGGCACCGAAACCACATTGAGCCCCTTCTGGTTCGCCAATCTGGCCATGAACCCGAAGCCAGGGCTCACTTCAACCAACTCCCCGCCATTACCGAAATAGGCATGGGCTATGGCAGTCAGAATGTCCGAAGATCCGGCTCCGACGGCCAGCCAGGCATCGGCAGGCAATTCGAATTGGCTGGTCACATCCACCACGGGCAGTCCGTGGCGACGGGCGATGTTCCCATAGAGGTCGGGCGCAAGATCATATCGGTTAATACTATAGGTGGTATCGAGAATAGCATCTACAGCTCGGGGCGACGGACCCAGCGCATTTTCGTTGCCGCTGAGTTGGACGGTGCCTGGAGAGACACCCCAGCCCTGGACATCACGCCCGCCGGTACCTCCCAACATCTGAGCGGCAGCCTCGTATTGGCTGACGGTGATCAGGCCTGCCGAAGCTAAAGCGCTCTTCAGAAATCCTCGACGAGAATATCCGTCGGAATCGTGCGTATGCAAGTCAACCATGAACGGCCCCTTCTGAGATCGTTTCAGAGCGTACAGTAGGATGTCGAGCCCCCGTAGCCACCTTCTTGATGTCCGTGGTATCCGAGTATATAATTCGTTGTATTTCATGTACAGATTTTATTTACCCGAATGACCATAAGCAACGCCCGAATCTTCACGTTATTATCCTTTGAATCTGGTTGACGTTGGCCATCTTGAAAGATAGCTTAACAGCTTGATCTCACCCGTTGTATATTCACGTTCCTGCGAAACGTTCAACCAGTTTGGCGCCTCACTGGGCACACCGATGTTGACATCTGACCAGATAGAGCAATACGAGCTCTATGGTTTCCTGATCATAGACGACGCCGTGGCGCTAAATCTGGTGGAACCCCTTCGCCAGGCATCGAACCGCCTCGTGACAAAAACCCGTGAAGGTACCTGGCCTCACAAGCGTGATGCGGGTGACGGCGACATCTGGGGCGTTGGCCACTTGCTTCATCCAGACGTCTGTGAAACGGTTTTCGCGGAATACATAGCATCGAGCATGGTCATTGATGTGGTCGCAGATCTCCTGAGCGTCAGCGGGGCACCAGAGGATACGCCATTACAGCTGGAACTTGTGAACATGCTGGTCAATCCGGCTACCACGGACCATCAGATTGGATGGCATCGGGATCTGGTCAGCGTCGAGCAGAGCAGCCAGGACGAGCTCACGGCCCTGCTAGGCGCTCGACACGGTATCCAGTGGAATGCCGCCCTCTATGAGGATGCGTGTCTGCAAATCGTCCCGGGCAGTCATCGCCGAGCCTCAACCCAGACCGAACGAGCCACAGTGCAGCATAGACCTATGGAGGCTCTGCAGGATCAGCTGGTGGTAAGGCTGGATCCAGGTCAAGGTGTGTACTACAATGCCAACCTGCTACACCGTGGTGTGTATCCGAGGGCGACCGTTCGACGCACACTGCATGCCTGCATGGGAACCATGGAGGGCTCGGAATCGCGGGAAGATCTGTATCGTTGGCTGTCATGGATGACTGACGCGAGCTTTGGCGAGACGTTGCCTGAGCGACTCCGTCCGCTTCATGTCAACTTCATGCAGATGGCCAGAAAGAAAATCGCAGCAGAGGATTCTGATTGATCTTTTTGATTATAATGCGCTGATCTGTCGGATTAAGGAGCCTTCATGGCATGGATAAAGACCATAAACGAGGGCGAGGCCACAGGCCCACTCGCCAAGATTTACAAAGACACACAACGATCCTGGGGCGGCGTGGATAACATCATCAAAGCACACAGCCTGAATATGGCCGCACTGCGTTCGTTGATGGTCTTCTATAAAGGGCTGATGCATGGAGACTGCGATCTATCGCTGGCCCAGCGCGAAATGATCGCCGTGACGGTGTCGGTCCTCAATGAATGCGAGTACTGAGTGCGTCATCATGGGGAGGGACTCCTCAGAGAAACAGGCGATACCGATTGGGTGGAGATCATTAAGAGAGACTATCGTGACGCAGAACTTACGCCGCCGGACCGTGCAATGCTCGATTACGTACGAAAGTTGACCATCAAACCCGTTTCCGTAAATGAGAACGATGTCCTACGGCTCCGAACGAGTGGATTCGGAGACAAAGCGATCTTCGAGATCAACCAGATCACCGGATATTTTGCCTGGTGCAATCGAACAATCGACGGATTAGGTGTAGAAATTGAAGAGTTCTGGGATGATCCCGACGCCACCAATGTTTGAGCTTGCGCTCTGGCGTCCATGGGGTACCTATCCGTAAAATGGGCCCGATCCCAGACAACAGGGATCCTTTACGATCTTATACAAGGAGTAGCACATGAGTTTCTTTTCTCGCATTGTGGTCTGTATAACCCTCACCCTCACATTCGGTTGTGCCCAAGAGGAGCAATTGGCCTCCGTGGAGGAGACAAAACAGGTGAACCCGATGAAGGATTTTGGAACGACGGCTGGAAATGTGTTTCTATATTACGAGGACCTGGACAGGGCTACAAAATTCTACACGGAAACCCTGGGAATGAAACTGGTGCTGGATTACGGATTTGCAAAAATGGTCCAGGCCTCCCCAACGGGTTTTCTGACGCTCGTAGATCACACGAAAGGTATGCACTCGGCAGAAGAGCCTAAGACCGTCGCTTTGGCGCTTGTCATGGATGAAAGCCAGATAGATGGTTGGTGGGAATATATGCGCAAACAGGACGTTGAATTCCTGCACGAATATAGTCCTAAGGAGGGCCGCGCTCACAACGCGTTTGTAGTGGTAGACCCCGAAGGATACTACCTCGAGTTTGAGGTGTTCCACGAGCATCCTGAAAACGAGAAACTCATGCCTATCTTGAACGCAACCGAGAGCGTCTATCCGGACCCCGAACAGAAACACACCGTACCAGATGGTCTGGGATTCAAGACACTGGTTGTCTGGGGCTACTACAAAGATATGGCGGGCATCAAGGCATTCTATGAGAATGTAATCGGCATGGAGATGATCGTTGACCAGGGCTGGACTTATATCTACCCGAGCTCACCGTCTACCTACATCGGTCTCGTCGATGAGTCACGTGGTATGCATAAATTCACGGAAGACAAGGGCGTGACGATCTCTTTCTTTACAGATAACATCGCAGGCTGGTACGAGTATCTCAGTTCCGAGAACAGGATAAAGATGAAGTCGGAATCGCTCAGCGAAGAGGAGAATGGTCGCTTTACCGCCTTCGTGGGCTACGATCCAGCGAATTACTATCTGGAATTTGACCAATTCAACGAAATGCCAGACAATACGCGATTGATCAAAGCACTAGAAGAAACCAAGTAGCACATCAGGTACCGGAATCACCATACACGATGATGCTGTAGATCGATGGGTGAACTGATTAGTCCGTAAGCATTTCTTCGATCTTCTGTTCTGGATAGCTAAGTAGTACGCCCATACCTTGTGCGATCGCTCTACGGCTCATGCCCTCATACTGCCCAGCATCCACCAGCTTCTTCTTTTCAGATTTGAGGGCGAGGTATTCCTCTAGCGTGGAGCCACTGTAGATAACGAAGACGTGCTTTCCTTCTGTTACAGAAGCCGGGAAGAGATCTGTCACCAGGAAATCCGATTCGCGGTAGATCATGGCGCCGTTGCGCTCAGCTATCTTTCCCGCCTCTTCTTCGAGAGCATCGGCAGCATCGGGAGTCAGTGTGGCGCTCAAAGCCATTTTCTTGACGCCTACTCCCACCATTTCGGCAAACGCCCCGATCACTCCCAGATCATAGGAGCGGCGATCAATCTCTTGATTCGCGGATGGCGTCGTCGCGGACGGCGCCTCGCCTGGGGAATTACATCCGCCGACTACCACAGCCAGCGCGAAGAACGTTACAAGGATTATTGAGATATTCGTAGGGGGCATAGTGATTCTCCGTCTTTCGATTGTGAATTTGGTAGTGGTGGATCAATCATAGTCCAGACACGAATACTTTGTCAACACCAATTCTCCGTAGCGGCCCAGCGGCGATTCCGCTGATCACCGAAGGCACATATTACCTTGACGCATACGCTCCACAGTGGCAAACTGACAACCAGGTTAAATGAATCTACGAGGGTGTCCGAGCCCCCAAACGACAACCCGTAACACTTCCCGCATCATGTCATCCTACACAACCTTCATGGACCGAGATTTTTCCCGAGGCTTCCTACCGCCGGAAGACCCGCTGTTGCGCCTATCTGATGCATTCGATGTCTGGGAGGAGACCGCCCAGGACCTGTCGAAACTAGCCCTGAGCCAACATATCCGTCCTACTGTTGAGGCCCTTCCACCGTTTCCATCAGACTCTCTGGTAACGGAATCGTCCTGGGAGCGCGCCATGACCATGTTATCCTTCATGGCTAATCTCTACGTATTTGCCCCTGATCACATTACGGCTACCCGCCTGCCGAGAAACCTCGCGGTAGCCTGGCATACAGTTGCTACCCACCTCCACCGACCACCCATGCTTGCCTATGCCGGACAGGTCTTGTACAACTGGCGACGGCTCGATCCAGATGGTCCCGTGGCTGTAGGCAATCTGGCAATGATTCAGAATTTCCTGGGCGGCATGGATGAGGAGTGGTTCGTCACACTCCACGTAAATATCGAAGCAGAAGCCGGACGCGGGCTTAAGGTGTTGCCCTGGGCACAACAGGCCGTGACAGATGAGAACACCGGGAAACTTTCGCATTGCCTCGCGGAGATAGCAGCTTCTCTGGTGGCTGCAAAGACAGTGCTGCTACGTATGCCTGAGCGCTGTGACCCCAATACCTACTACCACCGGGTACGCCCCTATATGTTCGGTTGGAAGGACAATCCAGATCTTCCAGGGGGGATGGTCTACGAAGGGGTAAACGCATATCACGAGCAACCCAGGGAATTCCGAGGGGAGACGGGGGCCCAGAGCAGTGTGATCTACGCCTTTGACGCCATACTCGGCATCGCACACGAACACGATGCAATGAGGGCCTATCTCAACGAAATGCGTGACTACATGCCCATGGCTGATAGAGCGTTCATTGAGGCCATAGAAACAGGACCTTCCGTAAGAAACTTCATTCTGCAATCAGGAAATCACGATCTCCGGGATGTCTATAACGAGTGCGTCAAAACTCTCTACGAGTTCCGAAAGCTCCATATCGAATACGCGGCCCTCTACATCATCAAGCCCGCTGACGGTTCACGGAAATCTGCAGTAGGTACCGGCGGTACGCCATTTACTGTGTATCTGAAAAAGCACATCGACGAGACTCTTCGACACCTGATCTCTTGACAATCTATCATTTGCAGATGCAAGACGCCCAATCTGTGCGTAGGAACTGCCGCTACGGCTACATTTCCCGACGACTTACAGGACCCATGAGTATGACATCCATCGGACAAAATCAATGAGTGATGACAAAATAGTTCAGCTCTCTGCCCGTGACTTTGAGGAGGCCATAGACTTTCTGAATCTGGTATTCAGTGCCCATAGTCCCCACGATTTTGCGACAATGCTTCCGTCTATCTACGGTCCCACCGATGAACTGATGGGATGCAACTACGCCATCAAGACAGACGGACGTATCCGGGCCATCGTCGGCCTCTTTCCCATAGACCTATCTGTGGGCAATGTTCCGCTTCGTATTGCAGGTATTGGTGGCGTCTCGACCCATCCTGGTCACCGAGCCACGGGCTACATGAAGTCTCTGATGCACCACTGCGTGACCGAGATGAAGACTCAGGGATATCAACTTTCATGGCTAGGCGGTCAGAGACAGCGGTATCTGTACTTTGGATATGAGTCCTGTGGTACAAAGTGCATATTCACCGTCAGCAAAACCAATCTGAGGCACAGTTTTGATGGGGCGTCACATGTCTCTTTCGCCCCCATAAGCAGCTACGATAAAGAACGCATCGCCCACGCCACAAAGCTCCACAATGGTCAACAGCTGTACTGTGCGCGAAGTGACCAGAACTTTCACGATCATCTGGTAGGGTGGCACAGTAAGCCCTATGCGGCTCTTAACAGCCACGGAAAGATGATTGGTTATCTTGTTGCCAGC
>JABIQT010000106.1 GCA_018667995.1 Candidatus Latescibacterota bacterium | reverse complement strand
GTATGCGCCCAGGTGACCGGGCCTTGATCCTCGGCAGTTTGCCAGTCCGTATCACCAGAGACAACGGATCCATCGTCCTCACGGACAAGTCGCAGCTGTACCGTGCCGGCATCAGCATCATGATGCCAGCTTCCATTGAACGATAATTCACCCAATCCATCTGCGTCTTGCTGGGCAATCTGAAAAGCGGTAGCTCCGCCGGATAGTCGGACACCGGTAAAATCAACTGGCATAGTAAGTTTTTCCGCCAAAAAAGGGTAATAGTCTGCTATGGAATGAGTAGCGGCTGATAGTATATGCAGGTCGGTTCCTGCGGGCAAGTTCAATTGAATATCCTTGACACTCTTCGCCGGCATTGGTAGTCTGGCCGTCGTACAGAGGACTGGATCCGAAACGCATTCCAAACACCACAAAACAAACAATTAAAATGACTTACCCATTCCAAATCGGTGCACTATCGGACGATGGAGACGTGGACTACCATGCATCTGACCACCTGAGTGCCTCCGTATTCACGGGGTACAATGGTGAGCGTGCCTGGTGTGCCAGGATGCGCCGAGATCCCACTTTTCGGTCTGAGAATATCCGAATTGTCCGGGCGGCCGACGGTATACTCGCCTCGCAATTGTATGTGATCGACCGGACCGTACGAATTGAGTCTTCCGAATTGAGGATGGGTGGCATTGGTGGTGTCGGGACCGATCCAAAGTACCGAAAACAGGGCATGGCCAGCGCCCTGATGCGAGACGCTGAGGCCTTCATGAAAACCAACGACTTCGACATCTCCATACTATTCTCCATCCCAGAAGACTATTATACCCGCTTCGGCTACATGACCGTTCTACCCGAGTTTACAACTACCCTGATGGGGCTCGCGCGACTAAAAACACTCAGCGCCATCAAGTCATCGATGCAAGTCCGGAAACTCAAACCTGGAGATATCACATCCATATCTGGTCTTTATGCGGCAGTCCACTCTGAGGTTACAGGCAGTGTCAAACGTAGTACTGCTCACTGGAAGTGGCTGACAACCCATCCGGAATTCAACGGTATAGCAGTCTGCGATGGTAATCGTGTCGTGGCGTATGCCTTGATCCGAAGAGAATCTGATCGTGTAATCATGCACGAAATCGGCTCCTACCCCTCGCCACAGGTACACGACGCCATGATCAGATACTTGGCCCGGTATACCTTGAATAGTGGCTTAACCAAGCTATGCTTGGAGGTCCCACCGGATCTCCCTTTTGCTCGGTTCAGTGCTTTGGAGTTTGAGGCCACTCAGCAAGTCGTCGTTCCGAAAAAACGAGGCGGAATGGCCAGAATACTGAATCTACAGAGCACCATGAAAAAGCTTGAGAAAGTGCTGACTGATCGATTGCGCTCCTCACAATACCGAGATATGATCCGCTCGATGATTATTGACACGGATATCGGCACCATACGGTTGGCCATGGATGCGGGTAGTGTTTCGACACATCTCATCCCCGATGACCAGTCTCCACAACCTGACCTGGCTATCCCCCAGTCGGCGTTGGTCGGATTGATTCTTGGCCTCTATTATCCATCTCATATATGGGAAGTCTGGGGACGTCCGATCCCTCCGGACATACTCTCGGTTCTGACGGTTCTGTTTCCTAAGCGCTTCCCACACGTCACATGGATAGACCACTTTTAAGTCTACCTTCACGGATTCTACCATCCATTCTCGGAGCATAATATTGAGCAAGCAACCCTTCGTCCCGGCATCTGGACCTCCAAGAAGTGAAGGGCCAAACAAGGAGATCTATGCTGCCATGGGGGAGGAGGGAATCTTTAGCATGATGAGGGATTTCTACGCGGAGTTGGAGGATTCTACCATCCGCCATATGTTTCCTGAAGATATGGAAACCGCGTCAAAGCGGTCTGCTGCATTCTTCGTGGGATTGCTGGGCGGTCCACCTCTGTATCAGCAGCAGTTCGGCAACCCAATGATGCGTGCCAGGCATTTACCGTTTGCCATTGATGAGCAGGCGAGGAAGGTCTGGCTCGATTGCTTTGATCGGGTTCTGACTGACTCTAATGAGAAATACAGATTCCCGCAAAATCATCTGGCCGATTTTCGTCGTTTTCTTGCTGAATTCTCCGCCTGGATGGTCAATACTCGTTAGTCTTTACAGACGCCTTCTGGTACGTCTGTAGGCACGGGCCTCTTCAAAAACATCCCGATAATTGCGCCAACTGGACCGTGCCCCGTACCGCAGGCACTGCAAATCTACATGGATTTGCTCCCATTGGGCCACGTCGCCCTGGAGGGCAGACTGATCGAGTGGTTTTAATCGCTCAATGCGTCGAACCCATGCCCCGGCCTTCTTCCTGACGGGGTCGATTCGCCCCGTTCTGGCCGAGCGTATCTCAGCGATTCTAAACAGAAGAATTGGCCCCCAGCGAAATGCACCGTAGACGAATCCTACCAAGATCCCAAGTCTCAGCAGCAATACCCACGGCCCGCCACTCCAAATGTTGGATGCCAACTCCTTCAGCGAATCCAGCCCTGAACGGAGCCGGGACCTGACCGTAGAGACGAAACCTGCGCCTGCGGACCTGATGCCTCCTGCCAACTCTCGTTGTTGATCTCTATCGAATTTCACGACCCTCCTATACCAGAGAATCTTGAGGCTGTCGAAGTACGCACCGAGGGTATTATCAATATCCAGAAATGAGCCCCCACCCGTAGTACTTGCCATGCTGGTTGCGGCTCCGTTACCAGGGGTGGCGTCAGCGCGGATCCATGCCCGGTCACCATCATAGACCTCGCACCAGGCATGGGCATTCTTATTCCGTACCATATAATACTGTTCGTAGGCATTCCATGTGCCACCCTTGAACCCGGTAACGATACGCGTAGGATAACCGGCTCGTCGCGCCAGAAGTGCGAATGCGCCGGCAAAGAGCTCACAATGACCTGGTTGATCGGAATCCAACCATCTAACCATGATATCGTTAGAACCAGATGGGATGTTTACGCTCAGGGAATAACTATGGTGCAGTTGGAGGTATTCGATGGCGGCCGCGCTGAATGCCTGTGGCGTAAGAACGCGCCCCTTCACTATTTCCAATAGAATCCGGTCCAACACTTCAAGATTATCGGATCCACCAGGCACCACAAGCGTCGTGAACGGATAGTTTACAGAGGGCCTTTCTGCATCAGAGTCTACCGGTGCTATTATGGGTTTCGAACCAACGAGCCTCCGGTCTTCTTCCACAGCAGCTATGCTTGTTTCCATTACAGCGCCGAACATCTGATACAATAGAACCTTGCTGCTGATACGCCGGGTGCTGACAACTCTCAGGGAAGGATTCAGATTAAAGCGCTGCCGATTCTCAAAACGCATGGTCCGCAATCTTCCTACAGAGGGCAGGTATTTGCTGATACCCCCTTCAAGGTAGAATGTCCATCTCTGTATATCACCTGCTTCGACTCCCTTGAGCATGGGTAACAAAAACGACTGCGTAAACATCTGGGACTGCTTGGCACGTGCGGACCAGGAGAGCTGAAATATCCCGTTGGAATACTCGTCCAGTGCAACCATCCGCCAGTAGGGATTCAGAAGTGTATCATCCTGCTGTTCCACATCAACTCTGAGTGCGACGCTGTCGTCTTCCAGTATCTCCACCACCTCGCCGAACTCGATACGATCACTGAAACCAGAAATACTCCTTGTGCTGCTGAGATTGAGAAACGGAATGGCCTGGTTAATCTGGAAGCGTGGAATGGCCACGAAAATCAACATTGATACGGACATCACACCTACGAACAACGTGGCGGTAATCCCGAGAAGCCGAAAATCCTGTGCCTTCCAGATCCGATCAAGGAAGACTCCCCATCGAAACGTCTCCCAGGCATAGCTTACTTCCGGTATGTCATCCCCACGGTCTGTAGGTTCCGTAAGCGTCACCAGAAATAGCATCCCCATGGCTATGGGGGTAAAGACCATTATCTGCAGCCCAAAGGTGACAGAAAGAGTCAACACCCCTGCGAGCATGACCATGAAGAGACAGAGCAATATCAGCTGGAGATCTTCTCGCCGACGTCGCATTTGCAGACACCGAACAAGGACAAGCAAGAGCAGCATACGTACCAGTGGAGGTACAATGTCCGGCTGGGAGAAGAAGAAATCGGCTATAATAGTAACGGTCAAGAACAGCGGCACAAGGACAGACCAGAAGAACTTGGGCAGGCGTCCCGGAAGTGCTGGCCAACCGACGCTGACCAACACACAAATCGCCGTAAACGCAATCAGGAATTCCGCTTCCACGTCCAGGTATGCCAAAGTCCAAAGCGAAATGACTGCCAGCAGATTGCCTAGCAGCCACCGGAACTGACATAATTCATTATAGGTCAGGCGATGCTGATCCTGCAGGGACATTTCCGACATAGATGTTTACCTCGGTACCGCTCCCAGGGCCAAACGTAATCGTGGTTGCTCCCGATAGATCTTCCACCGGGGTATAGGACTCCACAGTCTCTACCTGTGCAAGCTGATCAAGAAACGCATGTAAGTCGTGTAGACGCTTTAGCGTAATGATCGGTGCGTCGTTTATGGCCACACCCCATAACTGGCCCCTCCGATACAGATCCTCTCCCAGGGAGGCAACCACGCTGCACAGCGTTTCAAACTGGGAGTCATCGGTCCAAGTCCGGCCTGGCGTCTCCAGAAATATGAAGTAAGCGTCCTGTAACTCCTCGCTCATTTCACGGACCATGGTCCGGCGCAGGCGGGCGCTCGCCTTCCAATGGATGAGACGAATGGGATCACCAGGAAAGTAGTTACGCAAGTTGACGAGCTCAGACCCGCTACCCCGCTTCATCACCGTATTTCCCTGGTGGCGCCAGGTTTTGCCGAAGGGAGGATTGAATTGATACTCCACTCGTCTTGGCCAGATCATGACCTGGTTCTCTACCCCGCCGCTGATACTCTTTCGAAGAAAACCGAAGGGAAACTGTGATTCAAGGCGCTTAATGGAGAGCGTCTCAGGCCCCCGGCGATCTGGCATGAACTGCCAGGCAAGGTTCGTGTGTTCCCCAGGTGGCAAACCGCTTCGCTGACAGAGCATCTTCCTCTGATCGGCGTTGCGGGCCTCAACCTGAAAGCACAAACTGTACGTAGGTAGTAATGATTTCGTATTGAGCAGGTCAACGCGCACATAGGCGGTATCCCCCGCACGAAAATGCTGTGCGAGGGTCATACGCCAGCGCGATCCGTGCAAATTCATCCAAGCGAGGACACCGCTGAGCAACAGACACGACAGCAAAAGTGACAACGTCATAAAGAGGATGTTACTGGAGGTATTGTAGGCAGCGATGCCGATTCCAAGAGAAAGGGATATCAGG
>JABIQT010000639.1 GCA_018667995.1 Candidatus Latescibacterota bacterium | reverse complement strand
TATTGATCTCGTACCAACCATCATGGATCTCATGGGGCAAGAGGTACCCGGTACCATGCAGGGAATGAGCAGATTGCCGGTCCTTGCTGGTAAGAACAACTTGGACAACAACGACATATTCATCCAGTGGAATGGCACAGATGGCCATATCCCCTCATCCATCGGTGAGGCTGAAGTGAACCGCAGCATGGGCCAGCCATACCGAACCATCGTGTCTGGAGATCGGTGGAAACTCAATCTGTACACCCAGGGCCAACACGAACTCTATGACCTCAATAATGACCCGTGCGAGATGACCAATCTGGCCGACAATCAAGGACAGGAATCACGCATCAGAGATTTGACGGATCGTATCAGACATTGGCAAGTGGAGACCAAGGACATCGAGGAGAATTCATAATATGATCATCGACTGCCACACCCATGCTTGGGACTATTGGCCCTATGAACCCGCCGTTCCCGACCCGCAGAGCCGCAGCCTCGTCGAACAGCTATTATGGGAAATGGATCGGAACGGAGTCGACGTTTCTGTTCTCGTTTGCGCCCGTATCGAGCACAACCCCAACAACAACGATTACGGGGCCGATTGCGCCAGGCGTTACCCGGACCGCATCGTGCAGTTCGCTGACGTGGATTGCTCTTGGACAGATACTTACCACACGCCAGGTGCCGTCGACCGTCTCGCCGAAGCAGCTGAGAAATACAATCTGAAAGGATACACGCACTATCTGCGGGACGATTATGATTGGTTTGAATCGGACGAGGGACTGTCCTTCTTTGAAACAACGGCCGATCTCGGACTGATTGCCAGCATGGCTCTAGGGGTCGCATGGCTACCGGCCTTACGAAAATTGGCTGGGCGATTTCCCTCTATCCCATTCCTGTGTCATCACATGTCAGGCGCCCGGGCCGGCGAAACGCCACCCTACGATACGCTCAACGAGATCTTGAAGTGCTCAGCGGTACCCAATATTCACATCAAGCTGTCCGGATTTCAGTATGTGTCTGAAGTAGCTTGGGAGTACCCCCATTCTGATGCAATGTGGATCGTGCGAAAACTCTATGAGAACTTCGGCCCAGAGCGGCTATGCTGGGCCTCAAACTACCCTCCGGTGGCGTTGGCAACCACCTATCAGCAGTCGCTTGAAGCGGTCCGCACCCATTGTGGGTTTATCGCCAAAGAGGATATGGCGCTGATCCTCGGCGGAAACATGCAAAGGTTGTTGGGCCTGTCATAATACGCCACACTATCGCCACTGCACCTTTCTGCATAGTGCCTCCGTATTGGCATTAAGCAGTAGCATGGACGAATCTCCAGCCGGTATTGCCCGATGTACAGGAATCCCAGACCAGGATCGATAGAATGCTTGTAGCAAGTCTCCAGAATGTCGCTCATAGTTACGGTGTTCACGAGGTATTGACCAACGTATCACTGACCATCAGTACCGGACAGAGACTGGGGCTTATCGGCGCTAACGGCTCCGGTAAAACGACGATGTTACGTATCCTCACCGGGGAAGAGTTGCCATCGGGCGGTATGGTCGTAGTCCCAAAGGGCGTCCGAGTGGGTTACGTGCCGCAGCACGTCTCGTATCGCGACGACGATTCAGTCTGGGACTGTATCGCGGTAGAGCATAAGAGACTATCCGAAACGCTGCGGATGCAGGAGGAAAGGTTGTCCGTTGCTACGCCTGAAAATATGGATCAAATCCTACGGGCCTATCAGGCAGCTAGGGACGACTACGACAAAGTGGACGGGGATCGTTTCCCACATCGAGCCGAAACAATGCTCGACGCACTGGGCCTGCAGGGCAAAATGAGGCAGCCCGTGGGTTCGCTTTCTGGTGGTGAAAAGAACGTCGTTTCCATGACACGGGCCCTGCTCAAGGATCCCGACTTTCTGATTCTGGATGAGCCGGCGAATCATCTGGATTACGAAGGCGTAGCATGGCTGGAAGATTTCATAAACCGTTTCAAAGGTGCCGTCATGATTGTATCGCACAATCGGTACCTTCTTGATAGAGTGGTGAATGGGATCGTTGATCTCAGTGCCGGTCTTGTGAAATACTATGAAGGTGGATATTCCTCCTATCGCGCGACCAGACTCAGGGATCTGTTGGCTCAGCAGTCTGATTACATCGCCAACCAGAAGCGACTTAGTCGACTGGAACAGCTTGTCAAAAGATTCGAGCAGATTGCCCGAGCTACGGCGGATCCAGCGTGGGGAAAGCGCCTTCGTGCCCGGCGTACCCAGTTGGAGCGAGAGAAGGGCAATGCGGTCGATGAGCCGATATTAGGACCTGATAAAATAGATGCGGCGTTCACCACAGAGGCATCACAGGCCAAAATCGCTCTTCAGTTGCGTGGCTACAGCCGTTCATTTGGTCCGCGCATTTTGCTTGAAGACGCCACGCTCGACATTGCATGCGGAGAACGGGTTGGATTGGTGGGAGTTAACGGGAGCGGAAAAACCACGCTGCTACGCGAGATCGTCGCCAACGGTGCTTGGGACCATGACGTTATTCGTGTCGGCCCCAGTCAGACCGTCGGATATTCCGCCCAAGAACAGGAAATCCTGCACACCGATCGAACCATCATGGAGGAAATCCGGGCTACGGCCACCGTCAGCGCGAAGGGCGCTTTCGCACTCCTGTCGCGCTTCCTGTTCGCCCGCAACGATGTGGACAAGCGAATAGGCGAGCTTTCAGGTGGTGAGAGAAATAGACTTCAGCTCGCCAGGCTCATGCTCCTGAAGCCGAACTTCCTGATCCTGGACGAACCGACCAACCACCTGGACATTCCGGCAAGCGAAGCTATCGAAGAGGCCCTGGACAACTATGAAGGGACTCTCCTGGTAGTTTCCCATGACCGCTATTTTCTCGACAAAGTCATAGACCGCGTAGTCGAGGTCCGCGACCATTCGCTACACTCCTATGCGGGCAACTTCACCGAGTTCTGGCATGCCCGGAAGGAAGAGCGCGCAAAGGTCGTAGGCCGTATAACCAAGCGCGGCCAGCATCGAACCAGGCAGAAGCAGTCCCGGCTTCCCGAGGATGCAGCCGCACTGGAACGACGAATCGAAGCGACTGAACAGGAGAAGGCCGCTCTGGAAACCAGCCTTGAGGACGCCTTTAACGGGCGCGACAGGCGCGCCGGACACCGCGTACAAAAGGAACTTGATAGAGTCAATACGTTGATCGACGAGCTGTATCAGAAGTGGATGTCCGTTACAGCTCCACAGTAAAGACACCTGTTATCTCCGTATCGAGTCGGACACTACTCGAGACTGTATTGAGAATACTGCCGATGGGATTACACCATGTCCGAAACCACTCGCCCTAATATTGTCTTCATGCACTCGCACAATACCGGAACCTTTGTGGCGCCCTACGGCCACGCCGTAGCGACCCCCAATTTGGATCGGCTTGCACGTGAAGGCATTGCCTTTCGCCGAGCATTTGCCGCGGCCCCCACCTGTTCGCCCAGCCGCGCAGCCTTTCTCACCGGAATGTACCCTCATTCCTGCGGAATGTTAGGACTGGCCCATCGCGGTTTTTCCATGAATGACTACACGCAGCATGTGATCTATCGGCTCAAGGAGCTGGGATATGTGACGGCGGTCTCGGGTGTGGAACATACAGCCCCAGATACCAACACAGTTGGCTACGACCATATCCTCTCGGGCCAGGACGCCAACTACCCCGACGCGAAGAATCCCCGCAACTCCACGGAAGCGGCGGTATCCTTTATCGATCGGAATACGAAGCTTTTCTTCCTGTCTTTCGGTCTCAATGAAACCCATCGACCATTTCCAAAAGCAGAACCTGGCATCTATCCGGCCGAGGATGCCCGATATTGCGTGCCGCCGGCGCCGCTGCCCGATACGCCAGAGACCAGAGACGATACTGCGGATTTTAAAGCAGCCGCCCGCATTATGGATACGTCCTTTGGGCAGGTGCTCGAGGCATTAGACCGCAACGACCTCACAGAGAACACGCTAATCTGTTGTTTCTCTGATCACGGTCTTCAGTTTCCACGGAACATGTGCAACCTGACAGATCATGGCACTCGGGTATACCTGATCATGAAAGGTCCCGGAGGATTCTCCGGAGGAACTGTACAGGACGCCTTAGTCTCCCTGATTGATCTGGTGCCCACAGTGTATGATCTGGTAGGCATCGACACACCGGAATTCGTCAACGGCCACTCTCTGATTCCCTTAGCAGATGGGAGCAAGGCAGCCATTCGTGATGCGGTCTTCTCCGAAGTGAACTACCACGCCAGCTATGAACCGATGAGGTGTGTGCGGACCGAGCGATACAAATACATTCGCCGTTACGATCAACGGGACCGTATGGTACTGCCCAACGTGGACGATACGCCTAGCAAACAGTACTTGCTGGAGCAAGGATGGGCGGACCAACCCCGCGATCAGGAAATGTTGTATGATCTGGTATTCGATCCGAATGAGGCGAACAATTTAATCGGTATGGCGCATATGAAGGGCGTAGCAGATGAACTTCGGCAGCGGTTAGAGACATGGATGGTGGAAACCAAAGACCCGATTCTCGCAACCGGATCGGTTGAGGCTCCGTCTGGCACTCGAGTCAATGATCCAGATGGCGAGTCTCCAAGGAATGATACCCTCATAACTCCCTAACTGCACCGTGATATTCTTGGAGAGATAGCATTGAAACGGGATTTTTGCTGGCAATCGGCACGTTACTGATTAGCCCATAGACAGAATCGTGAGAATCAAGAATGGACCTCTCCTGCTTCAAGCTTGATGAGAAGACTGGATACGTTGCGAATCTGGAGTTAGGCACTGCGCCGCCGGAAGAGGTAGTCCAGCTGCTTGCCGGGCTGGGTTACCGCGCGGTATCCTGGAGTATTCCGGCCGATGTCTTCGCCGAGAAAGGTAAACGTGCCTTCACTGATCTGGTGGACCCCACGCGCGCCAACGGCCTGACCATATCCGAGATAAACGTAGAGATGGATCTGGTGGTATGCGAGACATCCGGACAGCAAGCCAATGCAGATTTTCTGATGCGAGTTCTCGAGGCGGCGGCAGACACAGGAATAGCATCCGTCAAGACCTATACTGGTCCCGTGCCATGGAATCCAAAGGCCTTGAGCATTCCACGTGATATTTCAGAAGGGGAGGCCTGGCACGCCGTATCTCACACCCTCAATAGGGTACTGCCGCTGGCCGAGGATCTGGATGTCGAGGTAAATATCGAGGCGGTGTTCGGACACCTGTGTCACGATTACTACTCATTACGTCAATTGATACAGCTCGTTGACTCGCCTAAACTCGGCGTCGTAATGGATCCGTCACATCTGTTTCTTTACGATAACGATATTCCCTGGGCAATCCGGCAGTTGGGGGAGAAAGTCAGACATGTCCACGTAAAGGATGTGGTGGGGCGCATGGGACCATTTCCTCAAAGTTTCGTCTTTCCACTCCTGGGAGAAGGTCAGATCCAATGGACTCCCTTCCTGGAGGCGCTCGATGACATTGGTTATCGTGGATTCTTCACGCTGGAATTCGAGTCGTTCGCCTACTATCGACGAGTACTGCGCAGCGACCCTGAGCTCGCCGCCCGTGTTTCCTACAAGCACTTCCGTGATCTATGTCGACACATCGAAGCTGACAACGAATATGATGGGGCACAGCCACAATCCCCCTGGATGAAATGAGGCAGTATGGGAAGGCCAAATATACTATGGATATGCAGTGACCAACAGCGTTGGGACACTTTGGGATGTTACGGTAATACTTGGGTCAATACCCCAAATATAGACCGACTCGCACTGGGAGGCACACGCTTCGATCATTGCTATGCACAAAGCCCAGTGTGCACCCCCAGTCGTGCCAGCTTTCTCACAGGAAGGTATCCCAGGACAACACGGTGTCGGCAAAATGGCCAGGACATTCCGGATTCAGAAATGCTGGTGACACGCCTCCTGGCAGATGCTGGTTACACCTGTGGCCTGGCTGGCAAGCTCCATCTATCCGCGTGCAATCCCACGGTCACACCGACCATGGAACGGCGCATCTCCGACGGCTACAGCGAGTTTCATTGGTCGCATGATTCTGAGCCGATATGGCCCACCAACGAATATCATACGTGGCTGCAGGCTAAGGGCGCCTCTCGCGAGCTTCGTCCACATCCCGAGTGTGAGTACATTTCCCTCGGGCCCGAACCGCAGGACCACCAGACAACCTGGTGTGCCGAGAAGACCATAGACTTCGTCGAAGCTCAGGAAAGTTCGCCTGATCCGTGGCTCTTCTCCGTGAACATTTATGATCCACATCATGGGTTCGATGCTCCGGAATCGTACCTTGAACGCTACATGGATCGTCTCGATGACATCCCCCTGCCTAACTTCATTCTGGGCGAATTGGATAATAAGCCGCCTCTGCAGGGCCATGATCATGAAAAGGGACATGAACGATACGGCCTTCCTTATAAGGTAATGAGTGATCGCGACCATCGATTCGTGAAAGCCTCCTACTGGGCCATGTGTGACTTGATCGATACTCAGACAGGCCGAATCCTCCAGGCGCTTGAACGCACAGGACAAGCCGAGAATACCTTGGTGATATACATGTCCGATCACGGTGAAATGCTCGGGGATCACGGTATCTATCTGAAGGGCCCCTATTTTTACGATCCCGCTGTCCGAGTTCCAATGATTATATCCCTCCCATCTTCCATCAGTCCTAGGATCAATACGGATCTGGTTGAACTCACGGATCTGGCCCCCACGTTGCTTGATGCCGCTGGTCTTCTACGATATCCAGGCATGCAAGGCCAATCTCTCTGGCCAGTCCTCTCTGATCAGGAGAGCGTCGAACCGGCTACGCGTGAGGATGTGTACTGCGAATACTACAACGCCATGCCCTGGCACCAGAATCCCAGCGCACAGACAACGATGATTCGGACGCATACGCATAAACTCACCGTCGACCATAAGAATAACACAGGGGAACTCTACGATCTGAATGCGGACCCGTACGAGACGTACAATCTCTGGCATGATTCCGGCGCAGTTGCGGATAAAACGGAAATGTTAACGCGGCTGTGCAACAGAATGGCATGGACCGTCGATCCTCTGCCTGCGAGAACGGCTAATTGGTGATTTCGATCTTTAGCGGTCTCCCCGAATCATCTGGAATTTCTATGTGCGAGACTACAGCGCCACCAGCCGGCTGCCGTCACCTCATAGCCCTCGCGCGCCCACTTGACTTTTCCCGATGGCGCCGTTACTCTGATAGCTATGATTGCTACTGATTCCCATACCGAGATGGAAGTCATGATCGTGGCCGACGAGTGGCCACAGATGCACGCGTTAAGTACTGCTTTGGCAAGCCGCTCCGGCTTGGTAATCCATGCTACCGAGGAAGAGGGCATCCCCGCAGATCTGTCACCGTACGATGCCGTGATTATGTACGTACACGGCGTGATGGGACCGCAGCTGGAACAGGCTCTTATCCGGTATGCTCTGCAGGGGGGCAGGTTAGTCATACTGCACCATGGGCTGGCATCTGGGAAAATCAGAAATCCGGCATGGATGGAGTTTACGGGCATGCACATTGAGCCTCCAGATGCAGCAGCAAACGCATGGAAGGTCCTGGCACCGGTCACTCACACACTGGTGAACCTGAATCCAAAGCACTACATTACTTCTCATGATGTGACCTACAATGCTGAGATTTCGTATCAATCATCTGATGCGCTAACCCAACCTGGCCTGTATCCGGCACTACCACTGCTCGACACGGAACTATTTCTGAATCAGCAGTTTACTGATGGACGCGAGAAGACGGTTCTGTTTGGTGCACACTGCATTCATCCTGATACAGGTAAAACAGTGATGCAGGACCGCGGAGGGTGGGTCAAGCCGGCGGGTAATGGTTGGATATGCTATCTCCAGCCTGGTCACAGCGAGCAGGATTTCATGATTCCTTCCTTTAACCAGATCATTCTTAACAGCATCACATGGGCGCCCTGAAGAACTATGACCGAACTACTTGAAATTTGGCTAACCGACCTGGGGTTGCCTACGACAGGTTTAGCGCAAACGAAGCTGGTTGTTCTGATCGTCGGTCTGGGC
>JABIQT010000545.1 GCA_018667995.1 Candidatus Latescibacterota bacterium | reverse complement strand
CGAATTGAGCGAAGGATAATCAGCATCAAGCTATATTCCCGGACGCATCACCGCTCAGGCAGAAAATCGAATACTGAAACTCATTGCCAGACGCTGATACCAATTGGGCACCAGCGGCAGCCATTCTGATGAAAAGTTATGTGGCAAGTACCGAGGAGACATCTTTGCTGCGCCCTGCCCAGCGCACCAAAACTGCGGTTTTCAGCAAGAAGAGTACGCTGGGAGCAATCGACTACCCGAATGGGAACAATGGCCTCCCTGACCTGCAAAAGGCATGGCATCATTATAGGGAAACCTGCACACCCGAACTACATCCCTCGTCAAATCAAGACGCAGGAGAACCAATCTATGTACGATCCATCCTGGATAACTATCCCCTCGGGCTCGTTTCGAATGGGGAGCGATCCGGCAGACGACGTGGTGCCCTATGATCATGAAACGCCCTTGCACCGCGTTCATGTGGATGCGTTCCAGCTGGCGCGCACGCACGTAACCAATGCACAGTACGCGGAATTCGTCACCGCATCTGGACATCAGCCACCGGGACATTGGCTGGATGGCCGCATGCCCGAGGAACTGGCCGAACACCCGGTCACCTACGTCGACTGGCATGACGCACGCGCATTTTGCCAGTGGGCGGGTGTCCGACTGCCGACGGAAGCCGAATGGGAGAAGGCGGCACGGGGCACGGACGCGCGAATCTGGCCCTGGGGAAACCAGCCCCCAGGCGCGCAACACTGTAATTTCGAAAACCACCTGACCACGACCAATCCCATATCGCAATACCCCTGCGGCGCCAGTCCCTATGGTGTTTTGGACATGGCCGGAAATGCCTGGGAGTGGACACAGTCCCTGGCGGGCGATTATCCCTATGATGCCCAGGACGGGCGAGAGAGCGATGCAGGTGGCGGAGCCCGGATCGTCCGCGGCGGTTCCTACATCCACGGTGCGCGGGATATTCGCGTTGCCGACCGGCATTCGTTTGTACCATCTACAACGGACGTATATCTGGGCTTTCGGGTAGCCCGAAGGAATGAATCTGAGGTCACGCCTGTTGCCTTCGACTGGGTCCACATTCCCGAGGGCGATTTCCTCATGGGCAATGATACCCGACACTTTCACGACCTGGCCTTGCCCAATGAATATCCGGCCCACGTGGTCTCAGTGGACGCCTTTTCTATCGCCCAGACGCCCGTAACCAATGCCGAGTATGAGACATTTGTGCATGCCGCCCATTCACAGCCGCCGGGCCACTGGATCGACGGAAGAATGGCTCTTGAAATAGAAGACCATCCCGTGACGAACGTATCATGGGACAATGCCCAGAAATTCTGTCAGTGGGCTAACGTACGGCTATTGACGGAAACCGAGTGGGAGCTGGCAGCGCGAGGCGCTGGCGCGGATATGGGAGCGGTCTATCCCTGGGGCAATGAGATGCCCAAGGCCCCCTGTGCAAATTATGGGCAGGACGGTAAATCTCGCTCCACAACACCGGTTGACGAATACCCGTGCGGAGCCAGTCCCTACGGGGTGCTGGATCTGGCCGGCAACGTATGGGAATGGACGAGCACTATCCTGCAAGACTATCCCTATCACGCCGAAGACGGCCGTGAGGATCTCACGTCACGAGCGCACCGAGTCTTGAAAGGCGGCTCCTTTTACAGTCCCAGTGAGAGCTATATCCGCTGCGCTTCGAGGTCATCGAGTTTTCCTCAACGCCAACGGGATCACATCGGCTTCCGGGTAGCAAAGAACTGAGAAAAGGAATAAGACCATGAAGAAGAAACCAAACATCATACTGATCCTATCGGATGACCTGAGCCTCTGCGACCTGGGGTGCTATGGGCAAGAGAAAATCCAGACACCTCACATCGATAGGTTGGCAGCGGAAGGCATGCGCTTCGCTCAGGCATACGCGGGTACGTCAATATGCGCACCGAGCCGATGTAGTTTATTAACGGGAAAACACATGGGACATGCCCGAATACGAGAACACGGCCAACCGGTGCCCGGGGGCTCATACCAGCATAGCCTGCTTCCTGAGGATAAAACGCTCGGCGATGTCATGCAAGAAGCGGGCTATAAGACTGCGGCGATCGGCAAGTGGGCTGTGGGATTACCGGGTACGGAAGGGGTGCCCTATAAAAAGGGATTTGATCACGCGTTTGGATTTTACGACCAGATCCGCGCCCATTCCTTCTACCCGGACTACGTGTGGCGAAATGAGAATCCGGTGGTGCTGTCAGGGAACATCGGTTTCGATATGGATGGCCTCTATCGCAGCAATTCCCGCCGCTTTGACAGCGACAATCCGGACAAGAACACGTACGATGAGCAGGGCAGGCTTATTGCCAAAGGAGTTGCCGATCCGAGCAAGGTGCAGAACACCTATGATCTCTGCGAGCAGGAAGCCCTCCAATTTATCAAAGATAGCGCCGAGGATCCTTTCTTTCTATATCTGGCCTATCAGAATCCTCATGGCCCCCTGATTGTACCCAGCCTGGAGCCCTACACAGATGCCGATTGGCCCAGCCAACGACATAAGGAGTGGGGCGCAATCATTACGCGAATGGACACGGGAATCGGTAGAATCGTTGAACTGTTGGAGTCTCTACAGATCGACGATAACACCATCATCATGTTCGCCAGCGACAACGGCTACAGCGCCTGGGGATACTTCGGGGTCGATAGAACAGAGGAGGTCCCGTTCTTTGACCACAAAGGGCCCTTTCGCGGCAGTAAATTTTCGCTGGACGGTGAGGCCGGGATCCGAGTACCATTCATTGTAAGCTGGCCGGGCAAAACCAGCGGAACCATATCCAATCAAGTCATCGCCTTCTGGGACTTGCTCCCCACCCTGGCCGACATTGGAGGGATCAGTGCATCGGTCGAGACGGATGGGATATCATTCTTGCCCACACTCACTGGTGAAAAACAACCTCAACACGACTACCTGTATTTCGAGCAGGGGCACCAGCAAGCCGTCCGCATGGGCAGTTGGAAGGGATTTCGTCCACACCCGGACGATGAGACGGAGCTGTACAACCTGGAGACCGATTCGTCCGAAGCACAAGACGTTGCCGGCAGTCATCCAGACACGGTCCAGATGATTGAGAAGGTGTTTACCGAAGCCCGAACCGATTCCGAAGTATTTGTAAACCCCGGTGAGACAGAAGAGCACCACCGAAGCAAATGCGCAAAATTCCCTGCAAACAGCTTCCCAGTTCAGAACGCCTACCATAGGAAATGGGTGGAAGAGTTCGAGTGAGAAGCACCAAATGTCCATCTGGAATCAAGTGAAACATCCAATTCCACTTGAGACTTTTTCAATCGCATCGGCCTCAGCAATGGCGCCATCAATTACCACGCCATCCAATAAGATGAAAGGACCGAACCTTGCTTAAGAGATATCTTCGTTCAATTGCCACTATTCTGATCTCAAGCGCAACTATGACTGTCGCGTTTGCGCAGGAGCTTCCTGTCGTTGACAGCGATCAACAGTTTGTAGACTTCCTTGACAACACCCTGAAAAACGAAGCCGTAAATCCAGAGACGAGACGTGCGTTTACCCGGAGATCGTGGACCTATTGGTCCGACCGAAAGATGGACTACAACATCCATCCCGAGAAATATGAAGCCGCGCTATCTTTGTTTCACCAAAACCAGCAAAAATTCAAGAGCGACAGACAGATAAAGATCGATAGATATGAGAAGGCCATAGAGAGCTTTCGTAGGTTTGACAGTCGAAATGCACTGGCAAAAGACCCTATACTTTTCGTGGGAAGCTCAAGTATTGTATTCTGGGAAACAGCAAAGTCATTTCCCGGTCTCCCAGTGATTAATCGAGGGTTTGGTGGCGCAAGTCTTCCCGAAATCATTCACTACTACGACGATGTGATCAAAAAACACGCGCCTTCGGTTCTCATTCTCTACAGTGATATTGATGTTGAAGGTGGAAAATCACCAGAGGTGGCCGTCCATGCGTTCGAAGAACTGATAGAAAGAGTTAAGACAGATTTCCCCACCACGCAGATCCTCCTACTTTCTATGAAACCTACCTTGATTGATGATTTCCTGGGTAAAGATGTGCGGAAGAACAAGATCATCACCAATGAGAAGCTGTTGGAGTGGTGCAACGGTGAAGAGAATCTACACTTTGTCGATATCACTAATCCGATGCTGAACCAGGGTGGGACCTTGCGGTCAGACATTTTCATATCGGATGGAATGCATCTGAATGCTCTGGGATATACGCTGTGGGACCCCGTAATAAGGGATAGCCTCGCGGGGCTGCCAAAACCATAGGGCTGAGTACTCTCGGGATTTCCACGGGTAGCGCACAGCATGGCTTGTCACAGGCACTAATATGAAGTTATCTGAGAGTCAGTTTAGGCGGGATACGGCGAAGACAGAGATCTGCACGTTCCGCGATTCAAGGCACCACCTTTGAGTCAGAGACCCACATTTCTCGTTCTCTAAGCCCCGACAACCATCACACTCCAATTGACTCACGCTCATAACAGCAATAGACAATAGGAATGACATGGATCTGCAACCTTACTTGCACCTGGCTGGACAGAATCTGCTCAACTGTCTCAACCCTGAAGCAAATTACCTACCCTATTGGCATATGACGGTGGACCCGGAAAATCGAGCCGAATACTGTTTCAGGAAGCACTGCACCGGCCATAATATCGGCCGCTGGTGGAATGCCATGCTACGCCTGGAGGCAAACATCGGATTCAAGATTCCCGGGGCCATAGAGTGCGCCATGCTCGAAAACTCATGGCGACTCGCCGACAATCCCAGTGGCATCTTTCTCGAGGACATCGACCTGAACGATGCCGCGACCTGGTATATACACTCCTACCGGGAGACCATGTTGGCCTATGGACTTCTGGTGCAGTATCGAGGGGACCAGCGGGCGGAACAAGGCGGCCTGCTGGCTATAGCCCAGATGTCACGGGCCTGCCAGGATCTGGACCGTTGGGATTTCTCGTACGGTCGCGATGTACCCCAGCTCGTAAAGACACCGACGAGGCCCGCCTACACCCACGGCCGTGCCATCGAAGGCCTGCTCTGCTTCTATGAGGCGACTGGTTTCAGCGCTGCTCTTGAAGAGGCCGAACGCCTGGCCGAGTACCACATGGCGCATACGGTCGGTCCTGACGGTAGCCTGGCAGCGGGATGCGGAGACCACACCCATTCCTACCTGAACACATTGAGGGGACTCGTTCTCCTGGCATCTCAACAGAACCGCCAGAACTGGTTGGAGGCACTCTACCGCACATATAAGAATACATTACGTGCCATGATAACCCGCTCCGGTTTTGTCACACACGACATCGGCGCCCGCTTCAGCGGGGACATCGCTTCCACAGGTGATATCGCTCAAATCGCTATCCTGCTTTGGGACCAGTTCGAGGATCCCTCGCTACTGGACGATGTGGAGCGTCTCATGCGTGCCCGGTTGGTGCCTGCGCAGGTATCAACGCCACCGCCTCTCGTCCCGCTCAGGAATGAAACCACCGACGCATTCCACGAGCTACCCCATCGCTTTGTGGGCGCCATCGGCGGGAATGTCGGCCACGTGCAAGGCAAGACCTGCGTCACCGACTGGACGGCGTCGGCGCTGCACAACGTGATCGAACTGTGGAAGCGCGGCGTGGACGAAAATGCGACACAGGTACGCGTCAACCTCCACCTTGACTACGACAACGCAGCGGTCCGAGTGAGATCTATGCGTACCGGAACCGCGGCTCATGTCACTGTCCAGTCGAAAGCCGCACAAAAGGATTTGTTGATACGCATACCAGGATGGGTGCCGACTGACTCGCTGCAGGTAACAGCGAACAGCAAGAGCGTGGACGTAGCGTTGAAAAACGGGTTCATTACTATTGCAGCGACGGGCTCACAGCAGGATGTCGCGGTGCATTATGCGTTGCCGGAGTTTTCCGATACAGAAGTATGGCAGGACAAGTCTGCTACTGGAGAAGTAGTGACTTTCAATTGGCGCGGAGACGAGATTGTAGGCGCCACGCCGGGGGGACCTTACATGGCGACCTGAGCTCAAATCACGGTTGACTCATTTTACCGATTCACCAGCTTCAATTGGCTGCCTCAGCATCCGTTTTCACATGCAGCAGCTCAGTTTCCAGCCGTTTCACCCAACCGTCTGTTATGCGTCCCTTTGTAAAGAAACGGAACAATCGCCTTCGCAGCCCATCTATGCGTACCCGGTTCATATGTACCAGGTAAAAGTGATTTGAATCACCGTCAGGATCATCCACGAGAGCGGTGATCCCCATCGATGCTTCCACATAGTGACTGCCGTACAAACGTTTTGACACGACCAGGTAATCGGAGAGTATTGGAGTAGCCGGACGATACGTGAACACGTGTGTCAGGCTGATCACGGTACGCTTGGTGCCGAAATCATCTTTGGCCCACAGAATTTCATCCGCTATCTGTAACGCGCTGTCTGGGGTAGCATCTCTGAGATAGTCGTGAAACTTGGGGTAGTAGTCCGCCAGAAATGACGCCTCCCGCTCCAGGTGTTTGAATTCCTGCTCCATGTTCAGCGACTCGTCCTTATCCACATACACCATCATAGTCGGACTGCCGCCGTTACGGTATAAGCCCGCATAATCCATCAGTATGGATCGGTAGGTATTCGCCAGAGAATGGCCCGCGTCGTCCGGAGTCCTGAGTAATTGCCTGTGTACACGGGATATAGACTCCTCAGAGAGTTTGATAGCACTGTCACCAGCTTGGCTTCCTTGCAGCGTTTCTATATCGCCCTCATCGACACTCAGGCTGTCAAAATCGTCTATCTGAGGTGGATCGCTGATGATGCCTTTCTCTATCGACAGGGAATGCTGAACGGTCATATCGTGCAGCGACACGCGGTCAATAAATGTCTGTTTCGGTACATTGACGCGTACGATACCAAACGTGGCCACCTCATAGGCTACTTCGGTATCTGGCAGTATGGTGACTGCCTTGCCCGCTCGCACTGCGGCAATCTGGCGGGACGAAAGCTCGACATAGTCCTCAAGAAAACCGTAAAGGTCGCCGGGGAGGGTTCGGTCTTGTGCATACAACTGGGCTCCTCTGCCGAAGCAGAGGACCAGGACACACATTGTTACTCTGACGAACATGATGCCAGCCTCCGGGGACTTCAGAATCGTGAAGCAGATCAAACCTGATCCTATAAGAAGCCTACTGTGTGAATGAACTCCAAACGAAATCGGGTGAGAGGATGCGTCGATCAGGACCTCAGAAGTTGCGATTTGGAGGCCCTGAACCTGTACAAAGATCAACAATGATTGACAGGCATACAGCCGCTCTTCCACTGAGAGTACCGCAGATAAAGGTGTGAGGACGGGCGATGGATAGGCTGCATGGGTAGCGACCACAGCAAACCTGAGCGATCGCCACATCGCAGCCCGTCTTTTGCGTGTGATTGAATCCGATTTCCCGTGCCCGTGACGGATGCTCAATCTTGACACCGGGAAATGCAATCGCTACCTTTTGGGCTCCTCTAAGCGCCCATCAGATCATGCGGCCGGTACAGACCTGTTTGATATCTGGCCTGGGATACATCTCTACCGTATGCTGCAGGCTGCAGACTTATACAGGCTGGGGCAGTTTGAGGTGCCGATCGGTACCTCTTTCGGATATTAGCAACCGGAGATTGGGGATACGCAGCCTCGAAGCCACCAGTTTCTACCCTAAGACGGGATTCTCTTCTCTCTTTTACAGCCACATGAAGTCTTGCACCTCCACGCGAAAGGTCCGCATCCTGTGTTGACAGTCAATCGAGAAATCCTTGCTGATATCCCCTGCCTCGTTCTTCAAGACGATGACTCGACGGCAAGCCCTCTGCTCCTATATTACCACGGCTGGACAAGCCATAAGGGCGACGTCAACGCACCGGACGGAATCCTCGTTGAAGCCGCATCCGCAGGATTCACCGTAATCGCACCCGATTGTGCGGAACACGGCGAACGCAGGACGGATGCCTGGTCTCGCGCCACCTTCAACGGGTGGGCCTTCATAATGGAACTCGGGAATCAGACGCGGCTTGAAGCACCTGCACTCCTGGATGCGGCATTGGCGCTTCCTAATACCACCGCTATGAACCCGCAAGTAACCGGCATTTCCATGGGCGGGGTAATCGCACAGTTGGTGTTCGCTCAGGACAAGCGCTGGGCTTCCCTCGTTTCGATCGTGGGACGGTCCAGCTTTTACCAGGCAGATCCGTGGTGTCGGAAGGCGCAAGAGGGCACCTGGTGTGACGCATTCTGTGCTGAGCACGCCACTCAATCTCATCCCGAACGATTCGTGGACCGCCCCCTCCTGTTTCTGGACGGCGGCCAGGACACAGACTGCCCAGCTGCTACAAATACCGAGACAGTCCGATTAATCAACAACGCTGGTGGGCAGGCGCAGCAGTATATAGATGAGTCCGTGGGACACAATTTCTCGCCATCCATGAAACAACGCTATATGACTTGGGTAATCGCACACAAGAATGGGCAGGGCATCTGAGCCGTACCGGGAGGCCCTACTGACATGGACAAAGTAGATCGTCCCTAATGAAGGTGGATCTGCCCCATCACAATCGTGTCCATAGGTTGAATTCTGGCTCTGAATAGGACCCTAAGCGGGATGTAATATCAGCATTCCACATGGATAGACTTGGTTTGTCTTTTGATCAATCAGAACAACGAGGACGAAAAGAAATGATGAGTCATTCAACACCCGCGTCACCCGATCAGCGCCCTCGTCTCGCGGCGCTTGTTTCCGAATACCGCAGGTATTCCCACGGACAGAATATTGTCGATCGGCTCATGGGCGGCTACGGTTGGGAGGACCAATGGCATTACCCGGCCATAGATGTCGTTTCACTGTATGTGGATCAGTTTCCGGAGAACGACCTCAGTCGCGAACGCGCGTCAAGGTATCCCGGTTTGACGATCTACCCGACTATCGCCGAGGCGCTGACACTTGGAGGCGATCAGTTGAGTGTCGATGGTGTCCTGATCATTGGCGAACACGGAGACTATCCACTGAACGAACGGGGCCAGATGTTATACCCCCGCTATGAGTTCTTCCAGGAAGCGATGGAGGTGTTCCGAAACAGCGGAAATAGTGTACCGGTATTCAACGATAAGCACCTCTCGTGGAATTGGTCATGGGCCCATGAAATGGTGCAGACCAGCCGTGAACTCGGCTTTCCGTTTATGGCGGGATCCTCCATCCCTGTCTGCTGGCGGGTACCGTCAATTGACGTACCGTTCGGCTCAGAAATTGAAGAGATCGTAAGTGTGGGTGTGGGTGGAATCGACACTTATGACTTCCACGCTCTTGAAGGAATCCAATGTCTGGCGGAGCGTCGTGCCGGAGGTGAGACAGGTGTGGCGTCCGTTGAGGCTTTGCGGGGCGACAGCGTCTGGCAGGCTTTGGATGACGGCGCCTGGGATCCGTCGTTGCTTGAAGCATGTCTGTGTCGCAGCCACACGCTCAAGCCAGCCGACGAGAGCCGCCGACACACCTTTCCCACGAGAGAGGAGTTGCCCAATCTGGTCGAGAAACCGCCGGTGGCCTACCGAATCCAATACACCGACGGACTCCGCGCGACCATGCTGCTGCTGAACGGCCTCGTCCGTGATATTACCGTCGCGGCCCGGATCAAAGGGCAATCCGAACCGTTGTCGTTGCTGTACTATCTGGGCTCAGGCCATGAAATGCAACCCAACTTCTTTAATCCCCTGTGCCAACACATCGAAGCCTTAATGGAAACGGGTTCTGCGCCCTACCCCATCGATCGAAATCTGCTGACTACGGGGTTGAGTATCGCCGGTGTCGAATCTCTGCATCAGGGCGGTATCGTACTACAAACACCACACCTGGATGTAACCTATCAGATCGACGATAAGTCGACCTTCCGGAGGACGTAATGATGCAACCGGCTCGCAAAAAACTGGCGATCATAACGACCTTCTGGGACTGGCGCAGCCACGCCAATCATATGAGCGAGCGCTTCTTCAGCGGATATCCGAGAAATGGCCACTGGCATCGACCGGAAATGGACATCGTCTCTGCCTACGTGGATCAACGTCCCGAGGCCGATCTGAGCGGTCAGAGAGCGCGTGAACACGGGTTCAACGTGTATCCCACCATCGCCGAAGCCTTGCGGATGGGGTCGAACAAGTTGGCTGTGGACGCGGTACTCCTCATTGCGGAGCACGGCGACTATCCGGTGAACGAAAAAAGCCAGAAGCTCTACCCACGTTTCGAGTTCTTTTCACAGATCGTCGAGGTGTTCCGTCAGGACGGATGCGCCGTGCCTGTCTTCAACGACAAACATCTATCCTACAGCTTCGATAGTGCCCTTACCATGGTGGCCTCGGCACAGGAACTGGATTTTCCTCTGTTGGCAGGCTCGTCCTTGCCGGTTACCTTTCGATTACCGGCGCTGGAGCTTCCTCTGGAATGTGAAATGGAGGAAGCCCTCATGGTCGGTGTGGGAGGTTCGGATGCTATGGACTTCCACGCTCTTGAAGCCATGCAGTGTATGGTCGAACGCCGATCCGGTGGAGAAACCGGCGTTCGGTCTGTGCAGCTGATCGATGGCGACGAAGTATGGCGTGCCGGTGAGGACAAGCGCTGGTCGCGACGCCTTCTTGAAGCGGCCCTGGCCCGTTCCGACTCGCGAGGTGGCATCGCCCTGGATGACGGCCGGCCTCAGGACCTGGTCCACAATGGCGAACTGGAAGCGTTGGCGGAGAATCCAGCGGCCTATCTTATCGAGTACAACGACGGGCTGCGGGCCACACTACTGATGCTGGACGGTGCCGTGCAGGACTATACCTTTGCTGCGCGGTTGCGGGGCGTTCGTGCGGTACGGTCCACACAGTTTCTGCTTCCGCCAGCGCCTAATGTGACCTACTCGGCCTGTCTCATGGCTGCCGCCGAGGAGATGTTCACCACAGGCCGTGCGCCTTGGCCTGCGGAGCGGACACTACTCACCAGCGGCATCCTCGATAGGTGCCTCGACTCGCGTCTCAATGGGCATCAACGGCTGGCAACTCCTGAATTGAACGTCTGCTATCGGTCACCGAATTCTTCATCCTTCTGTGGAGCTGTGGTATAGACCATGGATAATAACACCAAAGACAAGAATCATCACTCGGGATGCGTGGACGACCTGTTGAGGACCGAAGTACTGGAT
>JABIQT010000107.1 GCA_018667995.1 Candidatus Latescibacterota bacterium | reverse complement strand
CGGTAGAAACGCCTATTACGAATTCGAGATCAATGCTTTGGGCACGGTGATGGAGCGGTTCTACATCTGGCAGGACGCCTATGAGGGATCAGCCTATGCGGCCGCGCCGGAGTTCGACCTGCTGGCCCAACAGCGTATCTGCACACTCGCTCAGAGCCATCCTCGGGGACGTCGCTGGGCCTTTCTCGATTGGGACATGCCCGGAATGAAACACGCCGTACACAGGGACGGTACCATCAACGACGGTAGCGACGTAGACCGCGGGTGGACGGTGGAGGTGGCATTCCCCTGGGAAAGCTTGAAATGGCTGGCTGACGGCCGCGCCTTGCCAGGACGCGACGGTGACATTTGGCGCATGGATCTCTCCCGTTTTCAGTGGTTTTCCGCCGGCGGCACAAGACTGTGCCCTGGGTGGGCGTTCAACAGCCACGGGGTTTACGATTCCCACATTCCGGAGCGATTCACGTACATACATCTCTCCGAGAAGGAGGTGGGTTCAGAATGACTGCGACCAACTGTCCCTACACCGAAATCCCTAAATACACCTGCCGTCGGGCGACGACGCCCCCCCGCCTCGACGGGAATCTCGACAAGCCGTTCTGGCAGGACATTGAACGGACTCCGAGCTTTTCGGACATGGCCTCGGGCGCCCGGGCGCATTTTGACACGCGCGCCGCCCTCCAATGGGATGACGACGGACTGTATGCCGCCTTCTGGGTCAGCGATCCGGACGTATGGACTTTGAATACGGAACGAATCATGATGGGCTGGCAGGAGAATGGTATCGTGATCTGCGTAGCCTTTCCGGGCGCAGTCTACGAACTCGGCGTCAGCCCGTCCGGAAAAACAGAGCCCCTGACCATGGTCTGGAAGGACGCCTATGTCCACGGCAGTCATTACGATGTTCCCCAGTTTAACCTGGCCCGGCTGCGGCCGTTCGTTCTGGGCGAAGACCATAAAACGGACCATGCCCGGGGTCCCCGGTGGGGATTCGAGCGGTGGGATCTTCCCGGTGTGCGCGTCGCCGTTCAGGTGGATGGTACCTTGAACGACCGTCATGTGATCGATAGAGGATGGAGCGCCGAAATAGCCCTACCGTGGACAGGTATGAAGCTACTGGACGACCGCGGAATCCTACCTCCTCGCAACGGAACAGAGTTGCGCGTGGAACTGGCGCGCAGGGAGGTAGTGGAAGGGCCATTCAGCAACGCCACAGCCCTGTGGACCTGGGCGCGACACGGCAGCGCCGACCTGCATATTCCGGAGTGCTATCCCGTGGTAAGGCTGGGCGGGGAGACGCAGCTCACGTAACTAACGCGCATATCGATGATAAATGGAACAATGGAGCCTATAACCATGAATAAAAACTTCACTGAATTAGCTTTTACCGAGAGTGTGAAGGGGGTCCAGGAAGAGTATGGATCCAGAGCGGCATACTCGCGGATGGAAGAATCGGGCGATCGCTATATCCTGACTGACAAGGAGACGACCTTCATTGAATCATTAGATAGCTTCTTCATAGCGACGGTAGGCGAGAACGGTTGGCCCTATATGCAGTTTCGCGGCGGCCCGAAGGGTTTTCTCAAGAAGATCGATGATACGACAATAGGCATGGCCGACTTCCGTGGAAACCGACAATATATCAGCGTTGGAAACATCAAGGTGAGCGGAAAAGCGGCGCTCTTCCTCATTGACTACCCTTCCCAAACACGTCTCAAAATATGGACAGAATCCGAAGTACTGGATACGGATCAAAACCAGGCTTTGCTGGATAAAGTTGCGCTACCCGACTATAACGCTGTTATCGAGCGTTTGATAATCTTCAAGATTCAAGCATATGATTGGAATTGCCCGCAACACATCACCCCCCGATACACTGCCGAAGAGATCAAGGAAGGAATGATCACGCTGGACCCGGAGATGATAAAATCTTGTTGTCCCGATGACGCATAGGCTGACAAGCTCGCGAGAGTGTTGACCAAGGCGGCAAGTAATGATCAATCCACAAGACGAGGTGCACCATGAGTCAGCGTTCTGAAGAACTGATGACCAGTCGTCGAAGATTCCTGAAGTACCTGGCTGCAAGCCCATTACTTGCGTACTGGGGATTCAACTCAGGAAGAGCCAGCCTAGCGCAAACACCAGATCAGGGGCCCCTTGACCAAGAAATAATGGACGCATTTGCACAGGACATCAACGTCATTCCATCACCCGAAAAAGCACTCAACGTCTTTGATTTCGAGCCGGCTGCCCGCGGGGTGCTCCCACCTGCTCACTATGGATATCTCATAACGGGCGTGGATAACGATGCCACCATGCGCGCCAATCGAGAAGATTTCAGAAAGTACCAACTTCGTGCACGCCGTCTAGTGGATGTGCGTGAAATTGATACGTCTACGGACCTTCTCGGAGAGAAATGGAACACTCCGATAGTCATCGCACCGATAGCCAGCCAGCAGGCATTCCACTACGACGGTGAAATTGCCGTCGCGAATGCGGCGAGGTCTCGAGAGCAGCTTCAGATTCTCTCCACCCTCTCCACAGAATCCGTCGAGGACGTAAGCAGGGCACGGGGCAGACCGGTGTGGTATCAGCTATACCCTACAGATACGTGGAATGTCACCGAGGCATTGGTAAAGCGTGCGGAAGCGGCTGGTTGCCCAGTCGTGGTATTGACAGTGGATTTACTTGCGGGAAGCAACAGAGAAAGCCTGGAGCGCTTCAAGCTCATGGACGACAGAATATGCTCCGACTGCCACGATCCGGATATCCCCGAATGGACTACCAGGCCCATGTTTAAGGGGATGGACATGTCCGAGGTACGTTTTTCAGGTGCAGGACTGACGTGGGAATTCGTGGACCGGCTGAAGGAATTAACCACCATGAAAGTCGTCATCAAGGGCATCGTTACACACGAAGATGCCCGTCTTTGCTTAGCGCACGGCGTGGATGGCATTGTTGTCTCCAGTCACGGAGGCCGGGCCGTAGCCAGCTCCCGGTCTACGATCGCCTGCCTGCCCGAAGTAGTCGAAGCTGTCGGTGGGAGGATACCTGTACTGATCGACAGCGGATTCCGCCGCGGTACGGATATATTCAAAGCACTGGCTCTCGGTGCCGATGCTATCTGCATAGGAAGACCCTATCTATGGGGACTGGCCGCCTTTGGACAGCCTGGCGTGGAGAAGGTACTCGATATCCTCCGTGCCGAACTGCGACTGGTCATGCGCCAGATGGGTACGACTTCCATTGCTAAGATCAGCAGGAACTCCATAAAACAGGAGGGGTAAACGCCCATGATGATGAATGATCAACGACATCGACACAGGAAATTCGTGATACATTATCCCATCATACTTCCTATAGACGGAAACAGGCCCACTCTCTCGTTTCAGGAGTACTGATTTATGAAGCGGTTCACTCGATTTGCATCTATCCTGCTTACGCTCGTCTCAATTGCGCACCTTCTTCGTATCCTACTGGACTGGCGAATCACGGTGGAACACACCTCCATACCCATGTGGGTGAGCAAACTCGGCGTCGTCCTACCGGGAGGGCTTGCCCTTCTCCTTAGACTAGAATCGAAAGAACGGATTCCTGGTGAGTAGCCGTACGAATCTGATTCTGAGTATAGAATCACCGAAAGGAGTATCATGTATATAGACGGAAAGCTGCTGACCGGGGGTGAGAAGACACGTCTTCATGCGGATCCGTACGGCGTCAGGATCTACGATGCCGAGAAATGTCTACCGGGATACACCCTGTTCTCACCGGCCTGGGGGAACCAGGCCTACCTGATCGACATGCGGGGTCTGGTGGTTCATACCTGGCAGATTACCCACAGCAACGTGGCGGAGATTCTACCCAGCGGCAACCTGTTCACACAGAATTGTGGATCCTGGTTAGAGGAGCTGACTCCGGACAGCAAGACGGTCTGGAGGTGGGAAGGGGATGAGGACCTGCTAGCACCCAATCATCACGACTTCTGGGTCGGTGACGACGAAATAGTGTCATTAGCTGCCATACATGAACCCGTCGTCCCCGGTATATACCAACCGGGTACAGAGCCGGACCATATGCGAACCGACCTGATCCTCAAGATCAACCGGCAAAAGCAGGTCCTGTGGCGCTTTTCCTTCAGCGACCATGTGGAATCCCTGTGTGCCCTGGCCGGATATCCCATGCCCATACCCTATAT
>JABIQT010000108.1 GCA_018667995.1 Candidatus Latescibacterota bacterium | reverse complement strand
GCCGTATATATCAGCCTGTAGTAGCCCCCGATTCAAGCCCGATGGCAGCCACTGTCTATCTACTACCCCGGTTGGGACAAAGTACAACCCATCCACACTTCATTTGGAAGGAACAATTCATGCGATTCGTTTACGGCCTGGTTATCTGTCTCTTGACGCTCGGTCTTCTATCACCCAGTAGTCTCCAGGCACAAGAGAAACCCGTCCAGCTTTCTCTTCTGGCACCTATCCAGATTTTCCCGGAAGAAGCCGCGATCAAGGGATTCCGACTCAATCTGCTCTACGGGCGCAATGTGTCTGTCAAAGGCATTGATCTGGGGCTGATCAATCATACCACAACGGGTGTTACAAAGGGGTGGCAGCTTGGACTGGTAGGCGTCGTTGATGCCGATTTCGAGGGATTCCAGGAAAACTATGTCAACATCACCAAAGGACATTTTCGGGGATTCCAGTGGGGTTTCTACAATCAAGCCCGTGACATGCACGGCTTTCAGCTTGGACTCATCAATTATGCACAAACAGGCTATGGCCTGCAGATTGGACTCATCAATATCATAAAACAGAAAAAAGGACACCCGGTTCTGCCCATAGTGAATTGGACGTTTTAGATCCCATGACGAAACCGCCTACAACAATTCCCAGTCGCCGAGTAGGCGCCTCCGCTCTGGAGGTCTCAGAACTTGGACTGGGGTGTAATAGGATCGGGGAGAATATCCTAAGCGATGCGGAGTGGATTGCATTGATCCATCGCGCTATCGATCTGGGAGTTACCACCTTTGACACCGCCGCCCAATATACGGGTGGCCGGAGCGAAGAGTTGATCGGCAGGGCCCTTGGCAATCACCAGAACGTGGTAATTGCTACTAAAGTCTCTGGAAAGAAAGAGGGTAAACACAGCTCGTTTTCAAAAGAAGCAGTCATAGCGGGTGCCGAAAAGAGTCTCCGTGTCTTACGGCGAGATGTCATCGACATCTTCCAGACCCACGGTAGTGGCGCGCTGGACGAAGTCTCTGATCCTGAATGGGCCGAAGCGATGGTATTACTCAAAGAGCAAGGCAAGATAAGACTTCGCGGATCGGCCGTATTTGACTCGGAAGGTGGTCTTTTCGCCATAGAGCATGATTTGGCTGATGTACTCCAGGTAACGTACAATCTATTGGACAGAGGCCACGTGCTGCCCATCCTACCCGCTGCCGCCGCCCATGGCGTGGGGCTTTTGGCCCGAATGCCCTATCAGCGAGGTATACTCACCGGCAAGTTCTCCGAATCATCTGCTGACGTATCCGGGCATAGGGCGAGTCTGCAGGGCGACCGCCTCGAAAACGATATCAGAGCTACGGAGAAGTTTCGCCAGATAGGAAGCGGGCGAGCGACAGGCCTACCTGCACTGGCCTTGCAGTACGTACTTGCTGAAACCAGGCTGTCCTGCACCATTCCGGGCGCACGATCCATTGCACAGCTCGAAGATAATGTAAGAGCAGCACATGCACCCAGGCTGACCGAAGCCGAGGCGCGCGCTATTGAGGATCTTCAGAAGGCGGAGCACATTTAGCACACGTGTCCATCGGAACCGAATTACCGATCCTTTCCCAACGGCCTCTATAGACGGAACCATTACCTGGAGCCAGGGCTGCCACCAGTCGGGTAAAATATGACATCAGCACAGATCACCTCCTTGCCGGAACTCGTCGGCACCATCTGCAGACGCGCCTGTCTCACAGATCCCGATGACATCCGTAGTGCACCTATAGCGCGGACGAGGATTACCGGCGCCGGACTGGAGGAAGAGCACCTGTTCGGACTCGACTGGACAGACGTCATTGTGTCGGCAACGCGGTTTACGGCGACCACCATTGAGGGCGCACATTTCCATCGGGTTATCTTTCAGGATTGCGACCTTTCCGGGTTAACATTTATAGACTGCATGCTACGAGACTGCGTGTTTGCTGACGTGAAATCTCGCGCGCAGATCCAATTCGTGAATACAAAGATAGATGGCGTCTACATGACAAAAATCACGCTGGACCAGCTTGAATTCCAGCGTTCGAAAATAGGAAACGTCACAGTCGCATCCGGTGATTGTCACACGCTATCATTCCATCAATGCACCCCCATGAATCGCAATTCCGCGCTGACTTTGACTCAGATGAACCTGACTTCAATCGGCGGACTGGTTGAGTTACGAAAATCTGGAGTCTCCGTGCATCTGGACGCAGAGCTGTGGCGCCTTTTGGGAGATCTGTTTCTGAGAGAGCAGGGATTCAACGAGATCGGGGGTGACAATATGGATGAAATTCAAATTGCCATCGCTGGGGCTGCTGAGGAACTAAAACTACCCCAGCTTCCGGCTGGATAAGACCGAATACGGCCACCCGTCGTGAACGACGTGATAAAAACATGCCGAAGCGAGGCGATTCTGTGTTTACCAAAACCTCTTTACTGCCTCGGGGACAAATCCTTTTTTCGGCGCCTCTGCACTACAAGTACTCCTTATCTTCGATCAGCAGCGAACGCGCACGAGACACAATGATCAAATACGAGATATGCGATCTACATTCACGCAATGCGTGTCACCAGCCAAGCATCAACTCGGCCGGCCACCGGCAGCGAGTAGGGTATGAGAGTTAAACAACAGTTGATTCTCAATCTGGATCAGGCCGAAGATTCATCCGTTCAGCGCCAGCTTCTAGCAGACAGACTGAATATCCTTCCCGATCAGATTACGGCAATGAAGGTCCTGAGACGATCGATCGATGCGCGCAAAAGAAACATCCGAATTAATCTGAACTTTGAAGTATACTGGAATGAGGAGCCGCCCTCCGAAGCACCCATATCCAGGTCGTACCCCGCGCTGTCTAATGCGGCCAGGAAAGTCATCATCGTGGGCTGTGGCCCCGCGGGCATGTTTGCAGGATTAAGACTTATCGAAATGGGAATTAAACCCATCATTATAGAACGCGGAAAAATGGTGCAACCGCGGCGACGGGATTTGGCCAACATTCAGCGCAAAGGCCTGGTCGATCCGGATAGCAACTATTGCTTTGGCGAGGGAGGCGCGGGAACATATTCTGATGGCAAGCTCTACACACGCGCCACCAAACGCGGTGATGTAGAGGGCATCTTCCGCACCCTCGTTGCCCATGGGGCGGACCCGAATATTCTCGTGGAAGCTCATCCACACGTGGGTTCCAACAAGCTGCCCAGAGTAGTTGCTGCCATGCGGGAGTCGATTCTCGGTGCTGGCGGGGAGATCTGG
>JABIQT010000339.1 GCA_018667995.1 Candidatus Latescibacterota bacterium | reverse complement strand
GGTCGTACTCCGCTGTGATGCGCCTTGCGAAGCTGACATCCCCATGCATCACTATTCGGGATATCGCCCCTTTCATCTGACGACACGGATCTATGCCTATGCTGGTCAAAGATACCTGAGAGTGTTGCACACTGTCGTGGTGGCCTGCAACCCTCGCGAAACTAAGATCGACGAGATCGCCCTAAAATTGCCATGTCATCTCAGTGGCTCCATTCGATACAGTGCCTCCACCGATTTTGCGGGACACAGAATTCTCGGCTCCGATGATGTGGTCGCCCTGAGCCAAGAAAGCCATGATCAATGTTCCCTGTCTATTGGACAGCCGAACCAGGTAGACCATATAGAAACTGGGGCATTAAATGAGGGCTGGATGGTGATTGAGGGGGAAGAATGCGGCATGGGAGTCGCCTTACGACACATGCCGGAAGCCTTTCCCTGCGCACTCGAGGCGCGTGGTGATGGATCAGGGATCACAGTCTACCTGTGGAAGGATCCGGAAGGGGAATCACTTGATCTGGCACGGTATTCCGAGGAGGTGGCGTGGCACGAAGGTGAGGGCGTATACTCTGATGGGATGGGAACGGCGAGGACGCGGGAGCTGTTCCTCACCTTCTTTGAACCATCGGAAAGAGACGTGAGTATCCAGCTACTCAGGGGCTTGCTGAATCCCCCGCATGCGGCACTCGATCCGCAATGGGTAGCCTCCTGCGACGTCACTGGCGGATTCGATGTCCAGGCACCGGAACGCTTTCCCCAATCTGATCGCATGTTAACCGGTTTTGCCGACTGGATGGTACGTGGAATCGAGTTGGGCAAATGGTACAGTTACCTCGATCACGGTGACGTACTTGCTGCGTGGGATGAGGAGGAGAATGACTGGAGGTTCAGGGGTCGATGGGGATGGTGCAATAGTGAGTGGGATCCGAGACACGGTCTGTGGATTCAATATCTTCGCACCGGTAGGGCATGCTACTTCGATGTCGCGGAGGCCATGACCCGGCATTCCCTGGATGTTGACACCTGCCATTATCATCCAATTCGCACCTACATGGTCGGCGGATCATTCCGGCACAGCATGGATCACTTCAGCGACGAGCCCTGCGCTTCTCACACCTTCATCGATAATTGGGTTGATTACTATTATCTCACCGGCGACCTGAGAACCCGTGATGTCATCGTGGAGTCGGGGGCCTTCTTTATGCGATATCGGTGGAGCACCGACCCAAAGTATAGTTTCAGCCTGAGGAGCTTTGCCAACGTTCTGCGCGGATTGCTTCACGTGTACGAAGTTACGGGCGAGGCACGCTACCTGTCCCGCGCCGAACAGGTCTTTGATATCTTTGCACAAGCTCAGAATTCTGACGGAAGCTGGCACAAGCGATTTCAGGTGTCAACGGCAGACAAACTGCCCGGACAAGTCCCTTACGGAATGGCGACAGAGGGTACGACCCTGGCGGTAGAGATGGGTACATCAGCACCATTCACCGACGACGAATATCGCGGGCTTGGCGGGCCATTTAATGCGCTCATTCGTGAGATGCCACTGACAGAGCAGAAGGGCTATCAGACACATTATCTGATGATCGGAATCGAGCTACTGCACCGGATAACAGGTCGCAGCGATGTGGCACTGGTTTACAGACGTGCGGTTGACTGGTTCTGCGGTGGCCCTGATTCTTTCGATAGTTCATCTGCACTTCAGGAGCATTACGGTGGAATTCTGTGCCGACATCTGGGCTATGCGTACCGCCTTACCATGGATCGCCGATACCTGGAAGTTGGAATAGTGATACTTCAGGAATTGATAGCAATGCAGAACTGGAGCGATGATCCGCGGAAACGTGGCGCCATAGGTATGAGCCCCACGTATCTGAGTCTGGTGTTCTTTGGGGTTCCCTATTTTCTGTCAGCCCTGAGCGAGGCCCGACTAGATGAAGCCGGATTGCCGATACGGCTTTGAAATCAGATCATTGAATGTACGCATCCTCACTTCAAAATCCTCGGTGGTATGGCACTAAAATCCGCTGAAATCTGGAAGTCAGAGCTGGTTTTTTTGATTGATGCGGAAACGGCTGCGGTGTATATAGAATTGCCCGACTTAAACGTGAATACACAGTTTCAAACGCAGCCACTATACATTTAGCGGAAACAGAAACATATGAGCGAAGTGTTGGAAGAACCCGGCAGTCCACAACGCATACTGGTGGTCGACGACGCCATGGAGAATCGTGAGATTCTCTGCATGTTGCTCGATGATGAAGGCTATGAGACGCACACTGCGAAAGATGGCCTCAACTGCCTTCAAATAGTGGAACAGGTGAGACCGGCTCTGATACTCCTGGACGTGATGATGCCGATCATGGATGGTTTCGAGGCATGCGAGCGACTGAAGGCTTCACCAGCCACAAGCGACATTCCCGTCATCTTTCTGACCGCTCAGATCAGCATGGACGACGTCGTCAAGGGATTCAGACTTGGAGCCATGGACTACGTGACCAAGCCGTTTAATCCTACCGAGCTCATTGTGCGTGTAAGGACCCACATACAATTGAAAGCCGCACAGCACAAGCTTGAAGATCTGGCCGACAATCTTGCCAAATACCTCTCCCCGCAGGTGTATTCGTCTATCTTCAAGGGCGAGAAACACGTCAAAATTGAGTCTTACGAGAAGACCCTCAGCGTCTTCTTCTCGGACATCGTTGATTTCATGCCCAAAGTAGAATCGATGAATCCGCAACAGTTGACCAACTGGCTGAATCATTATCTGAATGAGATGACCGAGATCGCCATCCGCTATGGCGGCACTCTGGACAAATACATTGGCGATGCCGTGATGGTCTTCTTTGGTGATCCGAGCTCGTTGGGGTCAAAGGAAGATGCGATTCAATGTGTCAAGATGGCGAAGGATATGCTGTTTCAGGCCAAGATTCTTGGTGTCGATGTCCGAATCGGTATCAATACAGGGGAGTGTACCGTAGGTAATTTCGGCAGTGCGGACAGAATGGACTACACCATCATCGGCAAAGAAGTAAACGTAGCCGCCCGGCTTGAAACTGCCGCTCAGCCTGGAAAAATCCTGCTATCAGAGTACACCTACGATCTTGTGAAGGAAGAGATTCCCTGCGAACCACGTGGTGAAATCCAGGTTAAAGGAATCGCCCGTCCCCTCATGACCTACTGGGTCATCGACTGACCACGATGCAGTTCTCGGCTTTCGATTTACGGCCACGTCTATGTTGATTTTGCTCGATGATAGTGCCTTTTCGCCTTAGCCCTATTACCACAGTCGCGCATATCACACCAACGGCGACTTCTGTTTTTGCTGCCATCCAGGAAAACCCACGCGCACCCCTCGTTGGCACATTCTTTTAGACGTGAAATCCGTGGTGAAGTCAGCAACTCCATTGCAGAACGGACTATCGGAAGAAGTATCTCCTCGATCGCAACGTCATCACCATGCCACTCCCACTGCTCTCCCGTCCCCGACGGACGTAGCCTCAAGCGACTAAGTGCCGCTGGAAGTCCGTTGTTTAGCGTGGTGATATCCGCATCGCACGGCCGCTGTTTGGCGGCTATGGCTGAGAATATACAGTAGAGAACTTCCCTGAAACTGTGTGCCTTTTCAAGCAAATCCCCAGCGGCATCCGATTCTGCCATCAACGAAGCTCTATCGAAGGTATCCTGCGATAGAATGTGACAACTGCGGGCCCACAGAAAAAGATCGGCGGGCGTCTTCAACCATTCATTCGATAGCGCCCTACCCCTCCAACCCATGGTATTGACAAAATCGATACAGAGCATGCCCCCAACGCGCTCTAAATCCAGGATTCCCCTACCTATTGCCGCCATGGTTCCTCCAGAACTGAGATTCAGAACATGCTTGACAGAATTGGGGCCTGCGCTATTTTCTAACCACTTAAATCAATTTAGATAGTTATATTGCTCTGTCAAGTTCTTCCAAATCCAAATTCATTTGACGACAGCGGAGTGAATCAAATAGCTCTGGTCTCGTTCCCGGGATGTCTGGTTCTCTACTCAAAGGTTTTCTGCCTTGAGCCATCGCGTATCTGACACATCCGATACATCGGATGTCATATTCACAAGAGCCGGCCTCTGGGCAGGCGCCCGTCTGAGTGTGGCTTTATCGCTGAGTGTATTTGTCTACGGAGCTGTCTTTGGCATGCTGGCGCGGCAGACAGGATTGACGCTGTGGCAGGCCACGTTTATGAGTGGTCTGGTTCATGCCGGCACAGCTCAGTTCATGGTGCTTGAGCTTTGGAGTACCCCTCTGCCCATTGTTACGATCACAGTGACCACCTTCCTCGTGAACCTTCGGCACGTCCTGTTTGGGGCCGCTCTTAGGCCCTGGTTTCACAGTCTTTCCTACCTGCAACGATATGGCTCCGCGTTTCTGATGGCCGACGAAAACTGGGCCATGGCTATGAAGGAATTCGACAACGGAAACCGAGATGCAGCCGTCCTTCTGGGAAGCGGATTCCCTCTCATGGCAGGCTGGATTGGAGGAACAGTTGGAGGCCACATTCTTGGTGCAGTAGTGCCAGATCCCGCTGCATGGGGACTCGATTTTGCCTTCACGGCTGTATTTCTGGCCATGTTAACGAGTATGTGGAAAGGAAGAGCACACCTGCTGCCCTGGGCGCTGGCAGGTATGGTAGCAGTGGTCACGTCCTACCTTATTCCCGGATCCTGGTACATAGTAGCAGGGGGCATTGCCGGTAGCATTGCCGGAGGGTGGGCACATGGAAAATGAACTGACGGTGACCATAACCATTATAGCAATGGCCGTAGCCACCTACGCGACCCGTGCAGGTGGGCTATGGCTCCTGGAGCGATTTACGCCTACCCCATTTGTGTCGGCCTGCCTCAGTCACCTGCCAGGCACGCTCCTGATCTCCATAGCCGCACCGTTGGTGACCGATGGAGGTCCCGCCGAGTGGACTGCGGCATTCGTCACAATCCTCATTATGGGGCGCACGAGCAATCTGTTGGCAGCCATGACTGCGGGCGTGATGACCGTAGCACTCCTGCGGACCATCGTAGGAGCAGTCTAGGGGGGAGCTAACTTGTTTCGTAAAAACTTATAAAAGCGAGGGGCGCAACCCGCCTTTGGTAGCGATCGGCAAAATATCGCATGGACCAGAACCGCCATCGTGATCCTTTCATACGAGCTCGTAGTATCTGTTTGCGGAGCATGACGGCGGTATCTGATCCTATCCTTACCGCCTCTCGGGCGCGAAATCGCTTCCCAAAAGGCGGCGGGCTCAGTCGGAGCTCACTGCATTTGGGCCCCCATTTTGCCATTCCAGGTGCATTCTTGTCATATACTCGCACCCACTCCGATCCACAGATCGAAATCCTTCCTGTTCAAAGTATGGTTGCGTCCCTGAATGGGGATTGGCGTTGACCTGATATATATTCCCGTGCTTTTCCAGTAGACGCTGAAGCAGTTTGGACCCCACATCCCGATTCTGATACTCAGGCAAGACCTCAAGGTCCCATATGTATAGTATTAGAATACCATCGGTCATACCGCAGACGTAACCCACCACGTCATTGCTCTCGGCGTCCAGTGCGAAAACAACCGCATTCATGGCGGACAATGACGCAAAAAAAGTTTCAGAAGACGGAGGGTTCGGCCAACCGGTATGGAGGCCGTGCAACTGACGCGGAGCTATGGCCGCAATACTATGCTCATATCTGATAGGGGACATATCATATCCCTTCAATAGTTCACGGTAGGCGGGTGGCACAGGGGTGTGCTCAATCCCGCGAGGAGAATTCGTATGTAGTGAACGTTAAGAAAGGATCTACCAGATACGCATTTACGACCTCCACATGTTGATTTGGGTTCATTATACCCTATCATGGATGCACTCTGTCATGTTATAATAGATGCTGGTACCATCAATAACTGTGTATAGATCCGCAGGGAGAACACACCTGAGTTGCGGATCCCACATCATTGTCACATCAGTGCAGCCGGATACCCAGGAAAGAAGCCTCGTGCATTCTCGGTCGTCCGTACGATACACCTCCTATAGCTTACCGACCAGGCGTTATCTGCCGGGTGAGGGCACACATCCGAGAAAGCACTCGGATCGGCCGCATATACCTGAATTGCCGGTACCGGTTTCCCATATCAGTTCTTCCCATTGGCGGCATTCAAAGCACTATCTGTACGCCATCGATCTTATCAATCTGGCCTACTGGTGGGAGGCGCATGAAGTACTTGAAACGCTCTGGATTGGCGCAGGCAAAGAGACGGATACGGGAGTCCGTATTCAGGGACTCATTCAGACCTGCGCGGCTTTGATCAAGGCACACCAGGGAGAACATGAGGGAGCACAGAGGCTACTGGCAAAGGGACTGATCAAATTGGAGACCGGCCCTGAATCTCCACTCGGTTTTGATAACTCTCGATTTCTGCACGAAGCCACAGCCTTCGTCAACGGGGAAACCATCGAACATCCGAGGATTGAACTCATGCTGTCGCAATGAGTCAACAATTAGGTTGATGCCACGGCCATACCGCACGACCAATTGACTTGCTGGGCAGCCGCCTCCTTCACAGTATCGAGCCTTATTGTGGATATAGAAAATGACTCCAGACGTGACACTCTTTCCGAGCTACGTCTGATACGATCGAATTTCAACCAAAACCCGCAATAGTCAGTCTCTGTCGGAGTAAAAACGAGAGCAATACGGTGTGTGAGAGGTTTCGACGAGAATATGGCGCTTATTCACAAAGGCGAGTTCATCGGGCCGGGCCATTTATGCGAGAAGATTATCCTCCCGTCAATGGTGAATTAAGATCTTCCGTATAACAGCGACTGATACAATGATTGGGCTTTCATATTCGGCCAACAACTCTTTAAAGGGCAACCATTTACGGAGTCTATAATCCATGGACCGAGCACCAGAATCCATCTATCTTCTTGACATGACCCGGTGTGAACCGAGTAACGCAATTGACATTCATTTCGGTCTCGGAAAATGGACCGCCGTTGCGTACTCCATCTCTGCCGGCGCCGGAAGAATGCTCTTCAGTGGTCCAGACACCCAAGCGCCTCCGATCAGACTTGACCTTGGCGTTAGGGGGTGGTATCACATATTCATCGCCACCTACCGACACCACGTGTTTCCGGACTATATGCTCCTGTTGAAATTGACATCCGACAAGGGTTATACCCGCTCTGCCGTCGAGTCGTTTCGTGCGAACAAAGATCTTGTTCCACCCGAAATGGTCCTCGGCTCGACTGATCTTTCTGAGGCTTACTGGAAATCTGCCGATCTGACCGGCGAAAGTATCATATTCCATCGTCCCGAGTTCGGCCTCCGCCGTGAAACTACCGCCAATATCGCCTACGTCCGATTGACACCCATGTCCGATCGTGAAATAGCAAACGCTCAGCAGCAGGCCAAACCCGGCGATCGACGCCTCATCGCTAACTATGACGGAGGTCAGAATTCTTTCTGGGCACCGGCATCCGATCAAGAGATGAAGAACGAGTTTCAAGCGATGGACCAATCGGATTTCAAGACTGTGTTATGGGGATGCGCCCGTTCCTTTGCCACCTACTACCCATCCCGAGTCGCCTCTCTCGTCGCCTGGTCCTTTGGGTTGCCGGGTATCATGCGCGCCGGCCGACAGGCGATAGAAAGGCAACAACGTAGCGAATTCGATCCGCTACGATCAGCAATTGAGTGCGCACACGAAATCGGAATAGATATATACCCACAGGTACGTATGATCGGGGAGCAATTGCCCCCGAACCATATCCACTACACCGGTCCCGGTGCCTTTCAGAAGGAGCACCCTGAATACCGCTGCATCTCTCCCTCCGGGAACCCGACTCGGCATCTGAGCCAGGCATTCGAGCCTGTAAGAGCCAAATATGTCGCCCTGTTCCGAGAGTGGGTAGAGGACTACCTGGCGGACGGTGTATGTATCGTATTTAACCGTTCATGGCCCTACGTACTGTACGAGAAGCCGGTTCTCGATTCGTTCATGGATAAATATGGATTTGAGATGAAGTCCGTCGATCCCTATGACGAACGGGTCCTGGCACACCGCGCCTCGTTCTTGACAGAGCTCTTGCGAGAGACCAGGCAGATGCTCGACGCTGTGGGCGCATCCCAGGGACGGCGGTTGAAAACGGCCTATGTGATTCCTGCTGTGGGTCTTGAGCCCGAAGGATGTCCAGACCTCGGCCCTTTCACCACACCACGTTCTCATGCTATGGATATCGAGACCTGGATCAAAGACGCTCTGGTGGATCACCTGATAGTGAACATCCAGCACGTAGGAGATCCCAAAGGTATCGAGGCACGTGAGATACTTCGTCCTTACATCACCCTTGCCAGAGGTACTCCCACAGAAATCTATGCGGACTTGTACCCGAGACGTCAATCGGCCGATTCCATGCGAATCCGTGCTATGGAATGCTATGACGAAGGGGTTGACGGGCTTTGCTTCTGGGACTGTCAGGCACGGTCCGAGCGCCTTAGCGGATGGGCCATGCACAAGAAACTGGGCCAGAAAGAATCACTCGCGCACATGAAGCCGTTTGCCGATGCTCTTTTCAAACGTGAACAACTATTGACCCTTGACGGCTACGATGTGACAGACGAATTTGGTCTGCCAAGTGATGGATAGCACACCCCTGCAAATGGACAGAACATCAGACCACAATCAACATTCAGTGGACCAGGGACAACCCAAATAGCGGAATGAGACATGGTCAACACGTGTCTCCAGGAGGTACCGTTGCGTACTGTGCAGTCGTTTGGAACAGAATCTATTGATGACCTCGTCACTTCAGAGGTCCATGAGCAGTACGAGGAGCAGGGCTACTGGATCGCACCGAAGCTCTTCGAACCAGAGCAAATTGAACGTCTCCGTGGCGCCCAGGAACGTCTCTGGTCCAGCGATTATGATCACGATCTCCCCTCCCAGTACGGTATCCAGAAGATAGACCAGGAATCGCCCAGCGTGCGTCAACAGTGCAACGGATTCTGGCAAATGGACGAGATCCGGAAGGCCGTTACAGCCCCTCTCATAGGCGCCATCGGGGGGAGATTAATGCACTCGGACATAGTACGACTGTGGCACGATCAGGTCGTATACAAGCCAGGCCTGGGACCGGAGGGCGCTTGTGAGTCGGCAGGAAACATCGGATGGCATCAGGATTACGGTCATTGGCAATGCTCAAGTACCAGGAACATGTGTACCGCATGGATTGCGCTTCAGGACATCACCATGGATATGGGCCCCATGCTTATGATTCCGGGATCGAACAAGTGGGGTCTACTCGAAGGAAGCAACACCTTCGGCCAGAAGGATCTGTCAGCACTGAGGGAGAAGTTCAGCTCGCAGACGCACGAATCATGGCAGCCGACACCGTGCCTACTGGAAGCCGGTCAGGTTAGCTTTCACCATGCTCTAACACTACACGGATCCGGCCCCAACTTGACCCATGAACCACGAATGTGCGTCATCTCACACATGATGCCAGGCGACACGACCTATCGGGGCGGACACATGTGGCATCCGAACCTGGTTTTTCTGGGACCCGAAGCACAGGATGGCCAACCATTCCTCGGACCCTATTTCCCGAGAATCTGGCCCACCGATCGATAGGCTTGGGCTAGTAGCTATTTTACTGACGATCCCGATCGCACACTGAGGAAGATCCCTTGTACCCAGCCATCACGGTCCAGAAATCGAGAGCCCTGGTTAATGGATCAAGACAGGAATATCACATATATACGCTATTAATGCGTGTCGGAGGCTATCATGGATAAACGTCACTGGCAGGAAACGCCACTCTCTCTGGAATATGGAAACATCATACAGCACTTTGTTTTTGAGAAAGAGGGTACTTCAGAAACAGATCCCGAGGGAGCGATCCTCCGATACATCGACCGTTTTGCCCACGGCACGCTGGAACCCGGTGTTTCCACCAGAACCGAGCAGAACGAACAAACGCAGACCGTATTCTTCGTATCCTCCGGCGAGGGAATCCTTGGATGCAACCATGAGAAACGACGAATTGCGGAGGGGGATGGTATCCTGATTCCACCGGGAGTAGCTCATTCATTCTCCAATGAAGGCTCGGAACCCCTCCACCTGTTAAGTGCAAAAGAAGCGGCACCGAACGGCCCCTCAACCGGCAACCAAGACGCCATCATCAGGAACTACCGGGATAGCGAACTCCTGACATCACATTGGCACTATCTGGTTCATCCAATTTTCGGAGAAGCGGACGGTCTAATAAGTATGCGGGATGTGCTGGTGGTTCGGCTCGACCCGATGACCACTGGGGACAACCATGGTCACGGTCCGAACATGGATGAGGTCTGGTACATGTGGCAGGGACAATGCGTGCATGTTGTGAGCAGAGAGGTCTGCGTTCAGAGGCAGGGGACGGCCGTTTCCGTCTGCCCATCGGACCCGGGACATTCGCTCATCAACCATACGGACCAGCCGGCCTATCTGTTTTACTTTTGCAGCAAAGATCTCAATACATAGACTCGAGAGGCAATACGCCGAAGCGACCCGGTTGCATCTGACGGTTCCTGGATTCGTGGACCATAGAGAATTCGGTCAATCCATGGAACCTGGACAATTATCCAAATGTCTTTATCTAAAGTCGTATGAACGTCAGACGACCTCATCCGAGAATACGACCGTGGACCAGCGGTCCGGGTTGTGGATATTCCCGCCGCCCACCACGTTCCAGGTAGATGCCTCGTGCTGGCCCGATTTCTCGTCTGCCCGGAAATGGTGCATCCGGTACCCCATCATCCTCAGAGTATCGCCCGCTCGGGGAGGCATTGGTGCCCCTCCTGAGACGGAGCGGAGACCATCCCAGGGCAATGCAAATTCCACGGTCCAACCCCGATCATTGATCTCAGGCTGGTTCAGGACACCATCAAGGTGAACGGCCGTCTGCAAGCCTGGAAGGCGGTAATTCAGGTCTCCGATTCGGCCAAGTTTGTCGCCGTCCCGTGCCACATAGTACAGGTAATCCTCCCGCCTCAGCAGGACCTCCAACTCTTCATATCTCTGTTCCCGAACGAGGGGCTCTAACCACGTCCAGCGTAGCTCATAGACGTTGTTTAACGGATTAATGCCTATTTCATAGTAATACCCGTCTCCTTCGACGAATAGCTCCACATCGTCGTCCTCCATGTACACGTGGTCATGGAAAGCGCCCATACTGCCCCTAATATCGTGATCTTCCACACGATAGCCGGCATAGAGGAAATCCGCATCCCAAAGAAGCGCCAACCGCGTCGCCACGCTCGCCACTCCGCCGTCCGAGATCTCCACAAAAGGAGAAGACCACTCAGCGTTCTCCCACGCCTTCTCTGTCAATCCGCCATCGATCTTCATGGCATCCGTAACGCGGCGACACGTGTAGCGCACCACAGGCGGGAGATGATCGTACGGCGCCTGTCCGGATGGACACACCAAGTGTCTCCCGGGCTGACCTCGCATCGGAAAATTCACAATTCGCCGCTGCGGACCACCAGCTTTTTCGTCGGTCATGATTCCTCCGTTCCGTGTACGGTATCTATGAGACCGTAAGACATTGCTTGTTCTCCTGGCATGAAATTGTCACGATCCGTATCCTCGTCGACTTGATCTATGGGTTTGCACGTCTACACGCTCAGGATCCGGCACGTGAGTTCGCATGATCACACCCCAAATCCACGGAGTAAATCACCTACTGTCCTTGACACAGACCTTGAGACACTCGTAGAAATGTGTCCTGCGCCTTCTCGCGTGCGTCTGACGCCTTCGTGGCGAAACAGCGACAGGCCGCGGCCACCAAGCCTTGATACGGCGAAACCATCGCCCAAATACTTTGCTGCAACGGCCCTCGCATCCTTAAATAAGTTCGGTATCCTCCATTGACTGACTCCTAGGCAGGTAGCCTGCCGGATTCACAGAACCACCTTGAACAAAGCCATTCTCGTTTCAGTAGATACTTGAGTTGTCGCACATGGCGCAATAATCCTGGATCTGGTTTTCTGGGAATGTCTTTTATCCTTGGTAGCGCAGCCCAGCAGACATAGATTGCCACATCTTACCAAATGATAAACGCACGTCTACAACATATAAACTCAATGGTACGCAACTAATCTGTTTCGTCTGCGGAGGCCACATGATTCCACGAACATCGTTCACGTCTAAAACGCTATTGATCGGCGCCCTGTTATTCGGTGTAAGCCGTGTCAGTGCTCAAGAAGACCAACGCCCGGCGCCACCAAGACAACAGATGGTATGGGTGGATCGTGACGGCATCGTTTTGGAGAAAATAGGCGATCCCCAGGCCGTCATTACAGGTCCGATTCTTTCCCAGGACGGCAGTAAAATAGCGGTTCGTGGGCGCAATATCCGCGATGGAGATGACGACATCTGGATCTACGATCTCAAGCAGGGCATTAAGACCCAGGCCACCAGGCACCCCTCCAACGAGCGGCAGCCTTGCTGGTCGCCCGACGGAAAGACACTCGTTTATTTCTCCTATCGCAATGGTCCGGCAAATCTTTACATGATCGGTGAAGCGTACAATGGCGAGCATGAATTTCTGATCACGCCGCACGAGACCTATGCTCCCACTTGGTCGTCCGACGGTAGGTACATACTGTATCACTACCACGACCAGACCGACAAGACCCACGACAACCGTGATCTCTGGTACGTTGAAGTAG
>JABIQT010000111.1 GCA_018667995.1 Candidatus Latescibacterota bacterium | reverse complement strand
CTTGAAAGGATCATGTCATGAAGCGATTTTCGTTCTCTTCCTTCCTGGTTCTTGCCATCATGGCAAGCGGCGTTTTCTGGATGGCCTGCACACCGCCACCCCCTCCCGGTCCGACGGCTGAGGAACTGGCTGCTATGCGTGAGCGGGCCCGGCAGGATTCGATATCTGCTGTGCAGGAAGCAGAGCGCATTCGTGTGGAAGCGGAAGAGCGCCGTCTTGCGGAAGAGGAAACAAGACGCCAGCGTGAGGCCGAGGAGGCCCGTCGTGCCGCCGAAGCAGAAGCACGTCGCATGGCTATGCTTAGCACAGTCTACTTTGACTATGACAAGAGCAACCTCCGCGATGATCAGCGGACCACCCTTGATGAAAATGCTCGGAGACTGCGCGAGTACCGCCCTGAGGAGAACGTCCTCGTGGAAGGTCATGCTGATGAACGCGGCACAGTGGAGTACAATCTCGCGCTCGGAGAACGTCGTGCCAGTGCCGTGAAGAAATACCTATCGGACGCAGGCGTTGAGGAAGGACGAATCTCCACAATAAGCTACGGTGAGGAACGTCCGGCAGATCCAGGTCATACGGAAGGCGCCTGGTCAAGAAATAGACGCACAGACCTCAAACGACAGTAGTTGAGCTGGTCAAATTAGGTAGTCTTTAAAAAGGGGCAGCGAGTTTATACTCGCTGCCCCTTTTTCGTTTACCGTTGTACCACCTGTACCAACAGGCTACAGCTCGTCGTTCCGCAGAAACTGGCGCCAATTCTCGTAGATGATGTTGTGTATAGCCTCATCAGGAAACCTGGGCAGCTTTGTTCCCTCAACAATATCATTGACCTTCCACTGTCCCGCTATCACCTGGTCTGTGGTCGCAGACGGAAAGTCAGATCCAAATATCAACTTATGCTCTACTCCGTACTCCAGCGCTGAGATGAAGGCTTGGTAGTGCCGCAATGGCCGGTAGTGTAGCGCAGACACATTAGCATATAGATTGGGGTGTTTTCGAATCAGCACGACGCACTCATCCTCCCAAGGGTGCCCCATGTGGGCGATCATCATACGCAAATCCGGACATGCAATGGCGATGTCCTCCAGCTGAATTGGGTTTGCATATTTCAGAGGTCCCGGGCGTACGAACGACGTGCCCTGATGCCAGATAACGGGAATATCGAGCTTCTCTGCTCTCTTGAACAATGGCAGATGGCGTGGGTCCTGCGGATCAAAATTCTGATATATGGGCGCCACCTTGAGACCGCGCAAACCGAGTTGCTTGACATTGTAGTCCAATTGGTCCACGCAGTCGTCGTCATTGGGATCCACGGAGCACCATCCGATAAATCGGTCACTATGGGTAGCCACGAAGTCGGAAACTATAGTTTGAGGCACGTTTATGCCGCAGTAGGGAGCCTTCAGGCCAAACACGACGGCTTTGTCACAGTTCGACGTGGCTTCCAGCAGGGCTTCGGGTGTTGAATCAAATGCGTTCTTGTACTTGTCGTCGTGGCCTGCAAAGTAAACGTCCGGGGTGAGTCGCATTTTCGCACGTTTCGCCGCATAGGCAAATTCAACGAACTCGTCAGACATGTGATCCGGGTACCACATCAGATTCGTATGGATGTCTACAAGCATTACTCCTCCTGTTTTGTATCTCTTAGTTCAGATCAATCGCTGCGGCAATAGATTCGGCTGCCAGATCGATATCGAAGTTCCACGCGGACACCGGATACCCAAGCTCATGTAGTTCGCTGAGGACATAACTGAGTGTTGGGCAATGCAGCCCGGTCGTTTCCATAATCTCGTTCTCTGCGAAGACCTCCTGTGGAGGACCGTCGCCCACAATGCGTCCTTCGTCCAGGACGATAACGCGTTCGGCCATGCGTCCCACCAAGTCCATGTCGTGGGAAACAAGAAGTACCGTTCCACCTGCAGCTTGGAATCTCTTGAGGATTGCCTCCACCTGTGCGATACCCACTGCATCTAATCCGGCGGTTGGCTCATCTAATACAAGAAATAACGGCTTCATGGCTAGAATGCCGGCGATTGCCACCCGCCGTTTTTCCCCACCGCTGAGGGAGAATGGGGTGCGCGTCGAAAACACATCGGGATCAAGCCGTACATCTCGGAGTGCCTCGTTTACGGTATCTCTAAGTGCCTCTCCCATGATTCCCAGATTTGTCGGACCGAATGCTACGTCCTGAAAGACGGTCTCTTCAAACAGCTGCGCCTCAGGAAACTGGAAGACGAGTCCTACCTGCTGGCGAATTATCACCAGGTCAGTCTGTTTTGCTTTGAGGGAAACGCCGTCGATCAATACCTCTCCTTGATCGGATTGAATCAGTGCGTTTAGGTGCTGCATCAATGTGGATTTCCCTGATCCATTAGGTCCTATGAGGGCTGTGAAAGTACCCCGTTCAATGCGTATCGACACATCTGAAAGCGCTGCAGCTGCGGCCTTTGCATGGGTAGAATATGTGAAGGAAACTTGTTTTAGCTCAGCCATCGCATCAGGAGCGGGTTCCACGGCGACGGTCGCAGTCTCTTGTGCAGCGCTTTTTGAGGAGGGCGGCCATTGCTTCACGGCTCGAACCAGCTGTTCGGCACTTACTATGCCTGATGTCAGGGGGACGCCCTTCGTGCGGACTTTATCTGCAACGTGCACAGCTACGGGCACGGATAAGCCGTAGGTCTGAAGGCATCCGGCATCAGCTATTGTCTCAGCAGGGACCGACTGCACCGCGATGCGGCCGTCCTGTATGATAATGACTTGATCAGCACCTTCGGCCTCCTCCGGAAACTGTGTGATGTGCACCACAGATATGCCGTAATCACGGTGCATGGCAGTGATCATCTCGATCACTTCGGAGCGTCCGCGAGGATCGAGGAGAGCCGTCGGCTCGTCACAGATAAGATACCGTGGTCTCATTGCCATTACGGCCGCAATGGCCAGTCGTTGCTTCTGGCCACCGGATAGACGATGGGGAGCATGGAGTTTTATGTGGCCGAGGTCGAATCGGTCCAGAGACTCCGCCACACGCGACTGTATCTCAGCGGGTTCTATTCCAATGTTCTCGAGTCCAAAGGCCAATTCGCGTTCTACGGTTGTAGAAACCAGTTGATTGTCGGGATTCTGAAAGATCATGCCAACAAGACGGTGTATTTCCCAGGTATGTTCAGCGTCTGCCGTATCCAATCCGTCTACCGTCACCGACCCTGATGTGGGTTGGAGAAGGCCGTTCAGGCAACGTCCGAGCGTACTTTTACCAGATCCATTCGGACCAAGTATGGCCACATATCCGGCTTTAGGTATGGAAAGATTTATGTCTTGAAGTGTAGGGGGAGCGTGGTCTTGGTCGGTATAGCTGAAGTGCAAACCTTGCACGGCTATCACAACAGAACATCCAGATCGATCGCGTCCGCCGCACGCCGCGCCGCATTTTGGACTTCTGTGATGGGTACCTCATGGGCGCGGGCGGCTTCCCTGCAGTCGTCATATTCCGGAGTACACCGAACGTGGTTGCCCTGCCTGACGACCTTGATTCTCACGGTGCCAAAGGGTGTCGCTACCTCGGCAATCTTCCGATCCAGCGTCCTTCGGCGAACAGCGTGCGTCCTCACACCGATAGTGGTGGTCTCTTGAAGTATGAGGGATATCACTGCTTCAAGGCCCGGCCGATCGACCAGGACGGAAAGCAAGTTCCCCGGACGACCTTTCTTCATGATAATCGGAGTCAGTGTTACGTCCAGGGCTCCTGTTTCCAGAAGCAGGTCCATCACATGTCCGTAGTTCTGTGGATTCATATCGTCGATATTGGTTTCCACGACCATAACGGAATCTTCCTGAGGTGCCTCGGAGGTGTATACCAGTTCCCCGATGGAGAGTCTCAGAAGACCCGATCCGGGGGCATCCTCTATTTCTCTTCCACCACAACCTGTTCGACTCAATGTGACTGCTGGAGGCAGCGAATATTGATCGGATACTGTGGTCAGTGCGATCACGCCCAAGGCGGATGTGGGTATGGTCTGGTCGGTAAACTGCACAGGTTGTTTGTGCATCAGATCCATGACTGTGGCGTCATTGGGTTCCAGCCCGGAGGGCAATGGTAGGCTGGTGCAGTAAACCCGGTCGAGCTGAAGTTGGATGACGGCCTCATGCACCGCAATGGCCGCCAACGCCTCTTGACTGTCAGTCGCGCTGAGGGAGTCAGACTCGCCGCGTGAAGCGCAGAGCTTTGTCCAGCCATCACTCAGTCTGTCTATCTCAGGATAGGCGGACGAGAACCTATCAAGATCTTCCCTGGTAAGTCGGAGGTCCTCGCTGCTCGGAGACAGGCTTGCCAGCAAAACAGTTTCACCATGTCGCTCTTCCCGGCTGAGTAATATCCTGAGTTCGAGTTCCGTTCGGCGGCTTAGGGCGGCTTCTATAACTTCTGGAGCAGCGCCGGCGTCAATGAGCGCGCCTAGAAGTGCATAGGCGGTGAGGTCAGAGATATGATCGATATAGGCAATGGTCATGGCGTGTCGGCTCGATTCATTAGGCTGGCCGCATATCCCGCACCGAAGCCATTGTCGATGTTCACCACTGTGACACCTGAGGCACAACTGGTGAGCATACCGAGCAGCGCAGCTACGCCACCAAAGCTGGCCCCGTATCCCACACTGGTAGGCACGGCGATGACGGGTCGGGCGACCATTCCACCTACGACGCTGGCCAAGGCTCCTTCCATTCCTGCCACCACAATGAGTATAGACGCGCTTGTAAGCATCTCTCGATGCGCGAGCAGGCGATGTATGCCCGCCACACCCACATCGAAGATCTTGTCCACTTCATTTCCCATGACGGTTGCTGTTATGGCTGCCTCTTCCGCCACGGGGATATCACTGGTACCTGCAGACACCACAAGTATGCGCCCTCTGCCTCGAATCGTATGATCTTTCTGTAAGACTATAGCCCGTGCTGCCTCATGATACTCCGCATCCGGCAACTGTGCAGCCACCTCATTGTAGATTTCCTGAGATGCCCTGGTAGCTAGCAGGTCCGCGCCTCGCGTTACTATTCTATCGGCGATTGTAATGATCTGGTCGACGGTCTTGCCCGCGCAATAGATGACCTCTGGAAATCCTTGCCGGAGCGCGCGATGGTGGTCCACCATCGCAAATCCGAGATCTTCAAACGGCAAGTCTCGTAGAGAATCAATGGCCTCATCTACGCTTACGGATTCCGACTTCACCCCGTCAAGCAACCGTCGTATCTGCTGTTCGTTCATGGCGTTATCCACGGTCCGATGATAAAGGTGTTTGACAACGTATCAGGTGCCGTATTACTTCTGGGCGGATCGGTAACTTGTTTGAAGAGACCCCCTATTGGCAAGCAATTTCTTACGGCAGGAGATATCATGTCCGGATTCAGGATTCTATCGTACGGTAACCCCGATGAAGCCAACTCTCCGGCAGATATTCTCGCCGAATCATTGCGCGAAATCGGCTGTGAACTTAAGAAGGCCATCTACAGGACCGAGGACGAACTGACGGCGGCAACGCAGGATGTGGACGGTATCCTCGAAGGAGGATTTCGCTTGCCCCGGGAGGTAGTTGAAAAACTGCCGGAGCGGATCAGGGTCATTGGATCCGGGGGCATTGGCGTCGATTTTGTAGACGTACCAGCCGCCACCGAACGGGGGATCATTGTTTTCAATCTTCCCGGTGTGTTTGAGCGCGAAGTTGCCCACCAAGCCATGATGCTCCTACTCGCACTAGCCAGAAATCTTGTACCCATAACAAATGCCATGAAGGCTCGATCGCCTTCTATCAATCGAGGCTCCGTTCAACATCTGTATGGTCAGACACTCGGCCTGGTATCTTTCGGTAACATAGGAAGAGCGATGGCAAAAATATCGGAGGGGTTCGAATTTAGGATGTTGGCATACGATCCATTTGTACCGCAAGAGGTGGCCGATAAATACGGCGTGACCATGGTGGACAAGAAGACGCTCTTCGCGGAATCGGATTTTGTTTCGTGCCACGCGCCTCACACGCCCGGGACGTACCATCTCATCGGTGAGGATGACTTTGCGGTTATGAAGCCCACGGCTCATTTCATAAATACCGGGCGCGGCAAGGTGGTCGATGAAGCATCGCTGATAAAGGCGCTGCAGGAGAATCGTATCGCAGGAGCAGGGTTGGATGTGCTTGAGCAGGAACCTCCATCATCGGACAATCCACTTCTCGAAATGGATAACGTCGTGCTTACGCCTCACATGGCGTCCACCTCGGACAGGGGAGCTATAGAACGCCGCAAGAAGTCCGCCAGTCAGCTCGTGAAAATCCTGAGTGGCCAGTGGCCCGATGATGGACTTGTGAATCCAGAAGTGAAGCCGCTGGCGGCGAAGAAATGGGGCATGCCCGCCTAGCTGGGCACCGAGGTTTCGTTCCTACAGCACGCGACATTGTAAGGCTTAACAGGGGACTGCTAATCATTATCGAGGTGTACCGCTGAATACTCGGTGAGCAGCGTTTTCCTGTAGAGTGATACCTGTAGCTGAACACAGAACCGTCATAGTCGAAACAAGATTCGGTCGGGGAAATACGACCCCATAAGGCACGAGCCACCTGGCTCACATGTATTGGTGCCACGACTTCACGAAACTGGGCATATATATGACCATTGAATCCATATCTCTGTCCGTGTTTGAACTTCCTGTAAACACGCCACTTTTCGATACGGAAGAGCAAGTGACGCGCGGAAATGCACGATGGGTCCGGACCGCTACCAAGGCGGGCACTGAGACCATCCACGTTTTACACGTAAGGACCAGTGACGGGATTGAGGGAATGTGTACGGTTGGGGATGCCAGGTACACCACCATGCGCCCTGAGGATCTGGAGCAGCTGCGCTTCATGGCAGTCGGTCGAAACCCCCTGGCTCGAGAATATCTCGATGCGAAACTGCGCATGGCCACACGTAGCATTTTCACGCGTCCCGGCTGGTCGGGAGCCTTTGACAATTGCCTGTGGGATATAGCTGGCAAGGTCAGCGGACTGCCGGTTTACGCGCTCCTCGGGCAAGCGCGCGATCAATGCCCAGCGTACTACAATTACGGGGGCGCCACACTTGATGCGGCGGTAGATGATGCGCTTCAAGCCCAGAGCATGGGATTCCTGGCGCTGAAAGACCATTTCAATGACACCGCCGACGAGAATATTACACGATTCAAGGGGGTGCGTAGTGCATTAGGGGATGTACCGGACCTGATGCACGACGCGGCATGGTGCCAATATACTTTTGATGAGGCTCTTCGAGTTGGTCGTTCTCTGTTTGATCTTGGATTTCGATGGTTTGAAGAGCCACTGGAGGACCGGGAGCTGGCATCACTCGTCAGGCTTCGTGAAAAGCTTGATGTCCCAATTGTCACCCCAGAAACATTGATGCATGACCGCGATCTCTCGGCTGAGTGGCTGGTAGCTGGTGCCACCGACTTGCTAAGGGCTAATGCCCGATTAGGAACGACGTCCCTAATGAAACTCGCCCACCTCTGT
>JABIQT010000177.1 GCA_018667995.1 Candidatus Latescibacterota bacterium | reverse complement strand
TGGGGTGGGCGGCTGGACATGGACGTATTCGCCACAGTAGATCAGGCAGACCGCACGTGGTTCGGTTCCGTGGGTATCGTCACGCAGTTGATCGCGCGAGCCCGATTTGACCGGCTGCAGACGACGGCACTGGTCTGCGGCCCCGAAATCATGATGCGTTTCAGCATTCTCGAACTCAAGAAGCAGGGCCTGAGTGAGTCGAATATCCATGTCTCCATGGAGCGCAATATGAAGTGTGCTGTGGGCTTCTGTGGTCACTGCCAATACGGCCCCATGTTCATCTGCAAGGATGGACCTGTTTTTCCATTTGAACGAATACGCACCTGGTTCGAAACGCGGGAGATATAGATGTCTGGTAAAGCTACTCGCAAACCAAAGCTTGCTGTATGGAAGTTCGCATCCTGTGACGGATGTCAACTAAGTCTACTTGACTGCGAGGACGAACTGCTGGCGGTGGCAGATGCCATAGAGATTGCCAATTTTCCGGAAGCATCTCGAGCGGTCGTAAAGGGCCCCTATGACATTTCATTGGTAGAGGGATCCATCACGACTCCACACGACGCTGAGCGTATTCAGCAAGTACGTCGTTCGTCGAAGAAACTGATCACCATTGGGGCCTGTGCCACGGCAGGTGGCATACAATCGCTGCGCAATTTTTCAGATGTAAAGGATTTTACATCAATAGTTTATGCACATCCGGAATACATTGATACACTCGAAACGTCCACACCCATCTCCGATCACGTTCCCGTAGATTTCGAACTGCGTGGCTGCCCAGTTAATAAGTATCAGCTTGTTGAGGTGCTCAGTGCGTTCGTAAATGAACGGAAACCAAACACTCCGACGCATAGTGTGTGCATAGAGTGCAAAAGCAGAGGGAATGTATGTGTAATGGTGTCGCATGGTACGCCGTGCCTGGGCCCCGTGACTCAAGCTGGATGCGGTGCCATCTGCCCGGCGTACGATCGGGGATGCTATGGATGCTTTGGTCCTGTGGAATTGACGCCGAATACACCGTCTCTGGGTGCGCAGTGGCAGAAACTGGGCGCTGATGATACGGCACTGGCACGCGTGTATCGAACCTACAACGCTAATTCTTCCGCTTTTAAAGCTGCGGGTGATATTCACGAGTTTCTTATAGTCGAAAATAGCCTGAGCGCGCAGAAGGCGGATGGCCACACTAAGAGCAAGGATGAGAAAGATGCCGGTCGCTAAGAAGACGAGGACAATAAAGGTCGATTACCTGGCGCGTGTGGAAGGTGAAGGCGCCATGTATGTGAAGATCAAGGACAACGAGGTCCGGGATGTTCAGCTCAGGATATTTGAGCCACCCCGTTTCTTCGAAGCTTTTCTCCGGGGCCGCGACCATACGGAAGCCCCTGATATTACCGCTAGAATCTGTGGTATCTGCCCCATTGCTTATCAGATGGGCGCGGTCCATGCGATGGAGGATATTGTTGGTGTCAGGCTCGAAGGGATGCTGAGGGATCTGCGGCGCTTGCTCTATTGTGGGGAGTGGATTGAGAGTCACGGGCTGCACATATTCATGCTTCACGCACCGGATTTTCTGGGATATGAAAGCGCGGTGCATATGGCGAAAGACCATCCTGAAACGGTGAAGACCGCACTTCGGCTAAAGAAGATTGGCAACGACATAGTTACGTTGCTGGGCGGCCGTGAGATCCACCCCATCAATGTTCGGGTCGGTGGCTTTTACCGGGTTCCCGAAAAGCACGAGATGATGAAGCTGGAAGAGGACCTGGTCTGGGGATATGAGACCATGGAGAGCACACTGAAATGGGCTGCAGGGCTTCCCTATCCAGATTTTGAGCAGGACTATGAATTTGTGGCACTTCGGCATCCGGAGGAGTACCCTTTCTGCGAGGGACGTCTCGTTTCTAACCGTGGTATGGATATCGATATACGAGATTTCAATGAGCATATCGAAGAAACCCACGTAGCCCACTCCACATCCTTGCATGCTGCCATCCGTAGCCGGGGAAACTACTTCGTAGGACCGTTAGCCAGATATGCTCTAAACTTCGATAGACTCTCAGGACCCGTCCAGCAGGCAGCCCGCGAGGCAGGGCTGGACACGGTATGCAGAAATCCCTTCAAGAGCCTGTTGGTACGGGGTGTCGAGATGCTCCACGCCTACGAAGAGGCGCTCAGGATCGTACGGAGCTATGAAAGGCCACAAGCTCCGGCAGTTTCCTACGAAGTCCGCCAGGGCGAGGGGTATGGCTGTACGGAAGCACCCAGGGGCATCTGTTTACACAGATACAAAATCGATGCCGGTGGGTCCATCACAGATGCCCAGATCGTGCCACCGACTTCGCAGAATCAGCCGACGATTGAGAACGATTTACG
>JABIQT010000112.1 GCA_018667995.1 Candidatus Latescibacterota bacterium | reverse complement strand
CTGCCGAACCACGTAGTCTGTATGGATGTTCGAAGGTGTGGATGGAATCCCTCGCCCGGACGTATGCTCACCAATTCAATATCTCGTGTATCTGCGTACGAATTGGACAAGTAGAACGGGACAGGCCCCGGCCGCCCCAGTGCGCGGATATCTATGTGAGCCAGAGAGATATCGTGCAGATGATACTCCGTTGCGTGGCGGCACCCAAGGATATTCGTTTTGATATCTACTATGGCCTGTCAAATAACGACTACCGATGGGTTGATATCCAGCGAGCCAGAGAGAAAATCGGTTATGTGCCCGAGGACAGAGCCGAGGACAATCATGATTATGAAAGCCGTTAGTGAATATCTCGATGAGCAGTTCGTTAGTTTGCAGGTGTGAAAAGTTGAGGGAGGTGCCCCATGGAATATAGAACCGCTACCTATAGTCCGGGCGGCGAAATTGAGATCGTAAAACTGCACGTTCCGGATCCCGGATTTGGCGAGATCCAGCTACGTGGTGCCTATTGCGGAGTCTGTTCATGGGATATAGCGACCTGCAAGCTCGGAGCGGAAATGGGCACACCCGCACCGCCCGGTCATGAGGGCATCGGCTACGTGACGAAGGTCGGGCCGGGGGTCGCAGGTTTCAGCGAGGGGGATCGTGTTGCCTGTGGAGGATTTCAGACGCTGGCCAATTATCCTGTAGCCGGTCTACATCGGCTACCTGAATCGGCAATCCCGGATGAATTCTGGCTGGTGGAACCGCTATCCTGCGTGGTTACAGGTATAGACGTCTGTCGTCTGCGTCCCGGAGACAAGGTGGCCGTTGTAGGTTGCGGCTTCATGGGCCTCATGCTGTTGCAGCTTCTTGTTCGATCTTACGCACTGGATGTCATTGGGCTCGACATCAATGCGGATCGACTGAAAATGGCTCGAGACTTTGGTGTACCGGAGGTGCACACGCTCTCGAACGGATCCAATGAAGAGCTGGCGGCCTCACTGCGTCAGCGGAACATCGACATTGTAATTGACACATCCGGCAGCCAGGGCGGCCTCGACCTTGCCACGAAACTGGTCCGTCGTGGAGGGATGATCAATCTCTTTGGATGGATCAAGGGCAGTCAGGCAACATTCGATCCTTCTGCATGGCATCTCGGCGGCTTGACCGTCGTTAATTCAGGTCCAGCCGCAAAGCTGCGAAACCCGTTTCCCGTCGCTATCGACTTGATCGAGCGGGAGGTGGTGGACCTGAGACCTCTGGTCTCACACGTCGTTGAGCTCGATGAATATGCGGATCTGATGGAACGAATCATCGAGGGTGACAGCAGTTATCTCAAAGGTGTAGTACGTCTCTAAGAGCAGAATATTGGAGTCTGAAAAACATGTCCAAAAAAGTGTTGTTTCTCGGGGCCTCAGGGCTGATAGGACCCCACATAACACCCGGGCTGGAGAGTCACTGTGACCTCCACCTCGCGGATATAAAGCCCCATCCCGATGGTGTGGCTGTGGCGCACGTGGATGTTACCCACTACGACGAAGTACATGAGGCCGCTCGTGACATGGACGCCATCATGAATTTCACCGTGGTCCGCGGCGATTCGCTCCAGAGTTTTCGGGTTAATACTATGGGCGCCTGGCACGTGATGAGGGCAGCAGCCGACCTTGGTATCACAAAGGTAATACACTCAGGGCCACAACAGGTAAGGCGCGGATATGACTGGGATTTTGATATTGTGGACGTACCGCTGAGTCCCAACACCGGCTATTATAGTTGCACAAAATACCTGGCGGGTGAACTGTGCAACACGCTGGCGCGATGCCATCGAATCCACACCCTATCATTCGTATTCAATGGTCTCAGTGCTGGGCCGGTTGAATCGCTGAAAGGTGAGGATATTCCGCCGTTCAGACTGCATTGGGAAGACTTGCAACATGCCTGCCGACTGGCCCTGGATGTAGCATCGGTACCCGGGTACTATCAGGAACTCAACATGCACAGCTTTGATATTCAAGGTAAGTACAGCCTGGCAAAAGCTCGTGATATACTGGGATACGAACCCACTCAGCGTTGGGACACTTTTTACAAACGTAGTGTGTGAGGTAAACAGACAATGGATATCGGAATTTTCACCAGCACATTTGGCCGTTCTACCCTCGGGGAGACTCTGGATGCGGTAGGCAGTCACGATATAAAAAATGTCCAGTTCGACCTACCGTCAGCTGGGTTGACGGATATGCCAGATGCGCTTGGGGACGACCAGTGCGCAACGATTAGCGCAGGCATGCTTGAGCGCGGCATAACCATGTCTGGGCTGTCCGGTACCTTCAATATCATTCATCCCGATCTGGACCGCCGGAATCGGGACATGGCGAGTTTGGGAGTGCTATCAGCGGCATGCCGGAAGCTTGGGACGCAAATCGTAACTGTTTGTACGGGAACCTGTGACCCTGACCACATGTGGCGCCGCCATCCGGACAACGACTCTCCAGAGGCCTGGGCAGCTATGATTGCATCTATGGAAATTGCCGTCGGGATTGCTGAAGAGCACGACGTAACGCTGGCCTTCGAACCGGAGGTGAATAATGTGGTGGACTCGGCGGCCAAAGCTCGCCGACTACTCGATGAGATCTCTTCAAAACACCTGAAAGTAGTTATCGACGGTGCAAATCTCTTCCACAAGGGCGAGTTGCCCCGAATGCGGGAAATACTCGATCATGCCTTCCAAATTCTAGGCTCAGATATCGTAATGGCCCATGCCAAAGATCTGAGTAAGGACGGGGACGCGGGCCATGAGGCCGCAGGTACCGGCCTATTGGACTACGGTCATTACATCCATCTGTTTCGGGAGATGGACTTTCAAGGAGCGCTTGTGCTGCATAGCTTGGAGGAACATCAGGTCCCGTCCTGTCTGGCATTCCTGCGAGATAAGCTATGATCGCCCGCTAACGAATCCACGCGACACTGAAACTGGACTGATATCGACATATGAACCTGCTCGCGCGCATGCCTTGATGCGAGGAAGACAACTCGGGACCGGCACAAACATATATCCGGAACGCCACTTGCCAAGTGTCGCTTCAGCCAATCTATCACGTCGATTTGATCCACATTCTCCTGTTTCTGAGGACGGACCGGGAGCCTCCAGCAGTTCCTACGGGCAGAGCCTCTCCTCTACCAAAGACCACTTTCCGCATCGAATTTGCAGTGTGTGCTCCACGGGTGTCACGAGGGTAATCAGCACACGGAAGGCATTGGGTGCCGGTTCGCTGCCGCGCATGTGGCGGAACTGGTGAGCGCATTGACCTGGACCGATGGAGATGGCATCATTGCCAACGCGGTAAATCAATTCTTTCGACTTGAGAAACATCTCCTCGCCAGCTCTACCCATGAATGAACCATCTCCCAGTTCTACTTCCCCGCCTGGCGCAAAGTCACATGCTATCTGAAATGGGACGCGATCGTAGCCAGTGCAGGACACGCCTATATCAAAGCCTCCCTGGACTTCCTCTATTTCAAGCGCCGTCTCCAGCGGCGGTAGCGCATATACCTCTCGTTCTTGACGATGGTCAAAAAACTCCTCGAATCCGACAGGTTCTCCTACAGGCAGATAGTAGACGGGCCTGTCGTGAAAATCACCGCGCGTTTGATGGGTCATCCTTATTCTGCCATCAGTTTCCGAAAAGGTTTCTCCCGAGAACTGGGCAATAGCGAAATAGCTGGCAGAGGTGCTCACGGAAGTGAGCTCGACGTTGCCTTGACGCACACTGAACGGCGCCGGACTTCCTGCACCGGCCGTAGCACTCGTTTCGCCCCTGCGAACCCTCCAGATACGAGCTGTAGGGTAAATCTTGGCGTATCGGTCAGGCAAGGTCTCCCGTTCCAGATCGTCTTCTCGCCATTCAGGGTGATCGACGAAGGGCTGCAGCGCCCACGGTACATTTCCCGGAGCGATTGAAAACAACCAATCCGCCACCGCACCGTAGAAGCCGTTCTCGTCATGACGTGCCAGATGGTAATAACTGTCGACCATATCGATGAGGACGATTCGCTGGCCGTGATCCTGCCGTTTTGAGAAGCTGGTTACCACCGTACCGTCCGCATGAAGGAGGTGGTAGGACAGATCCAGATTTTTCCGGACAGGCTCCAATAACTCAGGTCGATTGAGAGCTTCGGCAGCAAGACGCAGTGAGCGATTGATTATGGCATTGTATCCGCCGGCACTTCGCTCAATGAACTCTCCATCCTCATTCACATCGATGGTTTCGGCAAGATACTGCTCGACCACATGCATGCCTTCCAGGTCCGGATAAAGAGTCAGTGCCTGTGACAACGCGGCCACCAGTACCCACCTGTGATTGGGCGTGTGAAACCCCCCGGAAACCATGCCCGGTACCGCAGCGCGGATGATCTCTCCCAGAGCGTTTTCCACCTCCTCCGCGCCAGAACCTTTCATGGATCTGACCGCGCGAACGGCAGGAGCAAGCGCCTTCACCATAAATCCGGTATCAGGGGAAGAATCGAAGTTGGTGGGCAACAGGTCAAAGCATCCACTATCTCTGCGAATATGGCGGCCAAAAGCAGCGCCAGCCAGAATACGACTGAGGATCTCATCACAACCATAGTGCCTGGATTCTTCAAGCGCGTAGGCGTAAGCGAGACTGGAGAGTGAACTGACACTCGTGGGTTGTGCGATACCGTCGCTAACAAAGCCACCAAAATCGGCACGGCTTGAATCCATCACCTGTGCCGGCAACAACCTATCGACCTGGTCATCCAGAAGACGAACCAGATTTTCGTAATTCAGCATACGACGCAAAACTCCTTTTTGAGCGAATGAACAGGGCCAGCGACGTGCTCAGATTCTTGGCCAGTGTATTGGGTTGACTTACCACAAATTCCACGCTACGATTGGAGGATTCCGGGGCAAAGTAATGGGTATGGTCGAGAACACAACAGGAGAATCATGCATAGCGCAAGAGGAAGTGGACTGCTCACGGATATGATTTCCATGAATGCTCAGTATCAAATGACGGCTACTTCATCGCGCCCGAACCTGTATTACCTAATGAAGTAGTCACGCGAGCCGTGGAAGGTATGGACGCCATACGCTTCGGTTCCTATGATACCGGTACGCCGCCCCTTCCTTCGCCCTGGAATCCTGGCGATGACGTAGGAAAGCTCTGCAAGATCGAGATGCCGCAGCTAGCCAACAAAGGCGTCTATGAGCTGGCAACTCATCCGGCGCTGGCGCGACTGGCCGCCAAAGTGACGGGGGCATCTATGGTACAAGTGTGGTGGGTGCAGCTTCTATATAAGCCGCCGGTCAATCCGGTTAGCATCATTTCCACAAATGTGGGCTGGCACCAGGATAGACAATATTGGAGCACATGGGCGGATGGGAGTGAGTTATTCACGGCCTGGGTGGCGGTAAGTGACGTATCCTCCGATGCAGGCCGCCCCATGAGGTTTGTCCGCGGATCGCACAAGTGGGGGTCGATGAATCAAGGGGACTTCTTCGGCCAGGATCACGAGGCGCAGCGTCAGGAAATCAGTCCGCCAGAGGGCACAAAATGGGAGAAAATCGAAGCAATCCTGCCCCCTGGAGGCGTCAGTTTCCACCAAAGTCTAACCTACCATGCCAGCGGCCCAAACTTAACTAACGGTCCAAGACGTAGCTTCGCCATTCATATGCGGACGGAGCGGTCTGAGCCACGGTCCGGCCTCAAGGAGGGGGACGCCGAATTCATCGATCTACCATCGCATTGTCCCGTAGTCTTCGGAGAAGGCTAAGTGAGCATGTGATGTTGCCGGTAGCCCGATGTCTTCCGAGGAATTCGGCCGAAGTTCAGACCCGCTGGAGCTTCCATACGTCAGAGGTCATATTGTTCCCTGCGATCATCCAGAGCGCATTCCGGAAGACAAATACACTAGCCGCATGACGTACCGACCACGGAGTATCGGGTACCTCCTCCCAATCGACTCCGTTTGGCGAGAACCAGACGTCGTTGCGGTTGCCCTGGGTATTGTATCCTTCCAATACCCACAGACAGTCGTCAAAAACCGCCACGTCGTGGTATTGCCGGGCAGTCCAGGGCGCATTTTCGAGGTGGCATTCCCATTGCTTACCATCGGCGGAACTCCATACGTCATTGAAGAACTTCCTGGTCGGCACATCAGGTGTGTCGTAGGTGCCACCACCGAGAATCCACATCCTATCCTGGAAAACTGCGGAACCGCCGATCATGCCACGCCCGGGAGAAACAGCAACGGTGGACTCTACCAGATCCCAGCTGTTTCCATCGGCGCTCCGCCAGATATCGTCATGAAAGCAAGTCTCACTGGCCGCAAACTGAGGAATAGTCTGACCACCCATCACCCAGATGTGTGCCCTGAAAGCCAACGTATGGTGCAAAGCCCTCGGTCCCCAAGGTACTGAGTCTGTACAACGGTTCCAGGATCGACCGTCTTCTGATGACCACACATCGTTCTGGTAATGCCCTTGATTAACGTCGCCGCCAACAATCCACATCCGGCCTCCGTGCACGAGGTAGCCAGCTGTGTGACGCCCCTCCCAGTCTTCCGATGAGGTGAAGGACTGGTCGAGAAACGTGTTGGGTTTCTCAAGGTCCCAGGTCTTTCCGTCTGCTGAACTCCATATATCGTTGCTGCAAATCCGAGGGAAGTGTGTCTCGTCCTCCGGATTCCAGCCACCTAACAGCCACATGCGATCATTGAAAACCAAAGCACCGGCTCCGTCCCGCGGTGCGAAATCCGCCTGGTGATTCACATTGATCCATTCGTATTTGCGAGTCGTCATTTCCGGGCTTTCTCCGTAGTATTAGGTGCAATAAGTGGTAATTTAGCGGCCTTTTTTACGTACCATTGATGGTTCCTGAGCGTCCCAAAAGCGCTTGACAGTCAAGCGTTTTGGCTCTACCCTTGCGAACTCAGCGACGGCGGTACCAGTGCATTACAATTCTACCGACTACCACGCACGTCAGAAAGGTCCACGTAATGTCAGAGACGAAGGAACGCGGCGATCTGGAGATTGTGGAAGAACTCAAGGCCGCCCGGGAAAAAGTCGAAGGTGAGATTTCCAAGGTCATCATTGGTCAGCACGAGGTGATTGAGCAGCTACTCACCGTCCTTTTGTCGAATGGTCACTGCCTATTGATCGGCGTACCTGGACTGGCGAAGACATTGCTGATTAATACGCTGGCCCAGACTCTGGAACTCGGTTTCAACAGGATACAATTTACACCTGATCTGATGCCTTCTGACATTACAGGAAATGAAATCCTGGAAGAGGACAAGTCAACCGGGCACCGGGAATTCAAATTCATCAAAGGTCCCATTTTCGCGAACGTCATCCTGGCAGATGAGGTGAATCGCACACCACCGAAGACGCAGGCGGCCCTACTTCAGGCCATGCAGGAACATGAGGTAACCGTTGCCGGAGAATCCATGAAATTGGACGAACCGTTCTTCGTGTTGGCAACGCAGAATCCTATAGAACAAGAAGGTACCTATCCCCTACCAGAAGCTCAGCTGGATCGATTCATGTTCAGCATATACATCGATTACCCGAGCCGAGACGAAGAAATTGAAATCGTTAAGTCGACTACCAGCGCGCCGCATTCAGAACTTACCCACGTATTGAGCGGGCGCGACATCTCCGAACTACAACGCCTTGTTCGCCGTATTCCCGTAACCGACCACGTCGTTGAATATGCTGTTTCGCTGGTGCGAAAAACGCGTCCCGGAGAAGAGGACGCCCCACAGTTTATTAAGGACTGGGTCAACTGGGGAGCAGGGCCACGAGCATCTCAGAACCTTATCCTGGGCGCCAAGGCTCGTGCCATTCTAAATGGCTCGTATACGCCATCTCCGGCGGATGTAAGAG
>JABIQT010000728.1 GCA_018667995.1 Candidatus Latescibacterota bacterium | reverse complement strand
CTCCATCCGGTATGCCTTGAAGGACGAGGGAGACCTTTTCAGTGAGTATGAGCGGAATCTGTCTGATCTGTCTCTCAATGAGTATCGCGACAATGTGACATTCTGCCAGGGTGATGAGCAGAAACTGGACCCGTCTTTAACGGATCTTGATCTTGTATTTGCCGGTAATCTTATAGATCGATTACGAGATCCGCGCTTGTTTCTTGGTGGGATCGGTGAACGTGTAGATGCGGGGGGATTATTAGTCATTACATCCCCCTATACATGGCTTACAGATTTCACCCCGCGCGACAGTTGGCTCGGTGGCTTCATGCATAATGGGCGGGAATTTACCACGGTCGATGGACTGGGAGAGTCGCTGTCCGCAAAATTCAAGCTTATAGGATCCGAGCGAGACATACCCTTTGTCATTCGCGAAACACGCCGCAAATTTCAGCATACCATTGCCGCCATGACCGTTTGGAGGCGGAAGTGAGACTCTACGATGAGGCTGGGTAGGCAACGGCCTCGCGACCTCTGACTTGACGATACAGAATTGATCGATTGCCGGGTCGAATGCTCGGACCACGATAGACTCAGCTTTGCAGAATGGATATTTCATGGTAAAGACAACGCCCTTTTATCAGCGCACGGGACCGCTAAACGAAACCATGCTATGGGAACACTGGGCCGGCTATCTTGTGGCCCAGAAGTATCAGTATTCGGATACCTTTGAATACTATTCTATCCGAAATAGCGCAGGCATCTTCGATACGTCGCCTCTGTTCAAGTACCGAATCAAAGGGCCAGACGCCACGAAATTCCTCTGCGGGGTTCTTGCCAGGGACATTAGAACCTGCCCGTCGGGACATGCCCAATACACCATATGGTGTGATGACCGCGGCTGGATGCTCGAAGACGGGGTAATACTGCACACTCACGAAGATGAATATCTCCTGACCACAGCTGAACCCAACTTGAGCTATTTTCGTAACCTTGTCGGCTACGATGAGGATGTGACGATTGATGACGTATCCGAGGACTACGGCATTCTGGCGCTCCAGGGACCCCATGCCTTGCATATCCTGGAACAGTTGACGCAGGATGCTCGAGGCCTATCATACTTCGACCTCACCCACGCCCAGATCGCCGGAAAACTGATCATCCTGTCAAGAACGGGCTACACCGGGGACCTCGGCTTTGAGATATGGGTTGGTCGCGACGATGCGGTTTCGGTCTGGGATGCGGTTATGGCTGCTGGTGCCGGCTACAATATCACGCCCTTCGGACAGATAGTGCTTCATATGGCCCGAATAGACGCAGGTCTGGCTTTGATCGACATAGAATTCCATTCAGCCAGACATGCATGGACGGATGAACAGCGATCCAGTCCGGTCGAATTAGGATTCGGGTGGATGTTCCGACGGCTCAAGAAGGACGATCGCGCTTTTATTGGACGAGTCCCTATAGAACAAGAACTTGCTGAGAAATCATCGCGGTGGATGATGGTAGGGCTGGAGGTGGATTGGGAATCCTATGAATCGACGTATAATGATCTTGGATTGCTGGCTCCTAAAGATCATACGCCCGTCGAAGTCGCCATGTCCTTATATGATGAGAAACGGCAATGGGTAGGACACACGACCAGTTTCATCTTCTCAACCATCTTAAAGAAGCACATAGCAATGGGGAAAGTGGTCCCGGCACTTTCTGGGTTAGGAACTGAGCTTCAGCTTGAACTGATGATAAACGATCGACCGCGCCTGGTTGTGGCAAGGGTCGTCAAAATGCCGTTCTTCAATCCCGAACGCAAAACAGCAAATTCATAAGCGAAGGTAACGTCATGGCATCAGGCACGGAGACTTACGACGCAATCGTAATCGGAGGGGGCCACAACGGCTTGGTAAACGGTGCTTATCTGGCTCGCGGTGGTCTGAAGACGCTGATCCTTGAGCGCCGTCATCTCGTTGGCGGTGCGGCCATTACTGAGGAGCTGCATCCGGGTTTCAATTTTACTACGTTTTCCTACGCTCTGAGCCTTTTGCGTCCGGACATTGTCCAGGAACTCGACCTTGTTCGCCACGGTCTGATGGTGCTGAATATGCCTACGACGCTGGCGCCAACGGATGACGGTGACTACCTGTACCTGGGTACCGACCACCACGCGAACTATCACGCCATCGCCAGACACTCTCGGGCCGATGCCGAAGCCTATGATGACTATAAGACGATGTTGAATAAGGTATGTCAGGCGGTGAAACCATTGTTCGATCAGGTTCCGCCAAATCTCTTCAGCGACGAACCTGAAGAAATCGCGAGACTTGCTGCGGTGGGAAGTCACTTACGGGGGATTGAGCCGAAGACATTACATATGCTGACTCGGTTTCTCACCGGTAGCTCTGCGGAAATACTGGACGATTATTTTGATTCAGATATAGTAAAAGGTCTGCTGTCTTCAAGTAGCATTATTGGGAGCAAAGTTGGTCCCCGGTCCCAAGGCTCAGGACTCGTTCTGCTCTTCCACAAGATGGGCGAGATCGACGGTGCTTTCGGAGATTGGGGTTTCCATAAGGGCGGCAACGGAGGATTTACGCAGGTCCTCGCCCGGGCGGCCCAGGCTTTTGGTGCGGAGATTAAGCTTGATGCGGGTGTATCTCAGGTGATAACTCGAAACGGCGAGGCCGTTGGTGTGGCGTTGGAAAATGGCGATGAACTCTACGCGAAGCGTGTGGTAAGTGCGCTTGACCCACGTCGCACGTTTCTTCAGCTCGTGGAACCGCGCGAGCTGCCCACAGATCTCGTAGACGCGATCAAAAAGTACAAATTTCAGGGCGTCTCGGCCAAAGTGAACTTTGCCCTGGACGGACTACCGGATTTTCCTCCCCTCACGGGCCAGACCGATATCTTCCGCGGCTTTCTTAACATCGCACCGTCCATCGATTATATCGAGCGAGCCTTTGACGAAGCTAAGTACGGCGATTTCAGCAAAAAGCCGTATATCGACGCGTGTATCCAATCCGCGCTTGATCCCGATATGTCTCCGCCCGGAAAGCACGTGCTGTCGTGCTTTGTACAATATTGCCCCTACGAGCTCAAGAACAGTGATTGGGATAGCGAGAAGGACAATCTCGGTGACACTGTCCAGAAAACCCTAAGCACTTATTTCCCTGACTTCAATAACCTCGTTTTACATAGAGAGGTGGTTACGCCTCTTGATATTGAGCGTACTGTCGGACTGAGCGAAGGCAATATCTTCGCTGGAGAATTTCTGGCACCCCAGATGTACTTCTTCCGCCCTGCCCCGGGGTGGAATCAATACCGAACGCCTATCCAGGGATATTACCAGTGTGGTTCAGGGACGCACCCGGGTGGGTGTGTGATCGGAGGACCCGGTCGGCTTGCGGCCCAACAGATCCTTGGAGACCGGGACAAGGGATAGGCCATTCTTCCCTGGACTGGACAACTACCGGCGATGTCGCTCGACAGGATTACCCGCGGCGCATATACACGCCATATTCCCACATATAACCCCGCGAGATTCCCCAGGCATCGGGATAGTAAGCGGCGACGATCTCATCGTGCTCGTTTGTCAACCGGGCCAGGATGCCAGGGTCGGCCAGTGGATCCTCAGTGGCAATTTGCCATGACTGCAGTTGGGCACGCAGGCGATCACGAGTTGTCGAAAATTCCGGATCGTCAATCAAGTTATTGAACTCCCATGGGTCATGTTGCAGATCG
>JABIQT010000330.1 GCA_018667995.1 Candidatus Latescibacterota bacterium | reverse complement strand
TTCCCCATTTTTCTCGCGTGGATGATCAAAGGTATCATCCTGAAGTATGGCGGAATAAAAACATATAAATTGATGATGCCTTTCTTCCTTGGTCTCATTCTGGGAGAATTCGGTAGCGCTGGACTCTGGGTTATCATCGATGGCCTTACGGGGATAACCGGACACGTGATCTTTAACTGACAGTCGTAGCAATTGGAGTAATAGAGAATGCCCGCTTTCTGTGAGCAAACGGATGTGTTTATCAGTGGAACCGGTGGCTATCACACCTATCGTATTCCCTCCATGGTCTCCACGCCGCATGGAACGATAATGATGTTCTGCGAAGGTCGAAAGAATGAGCGCAGTGATACCGGAGATATCGCGCTGCTCTGCAAACGCAGCACCGATGGCGGCGTCACGTGGTCTGGGACGCATATAGTATGGGATGATCCCGGGAATACCTGCGGAAATCCCTGTGCGGTCGTGGATGAAGTAACCGGCACTATTTGGCTGGTAATGACCCATAACCTCGGTGTGGACAGGGAGTCCGAGATCATAAACCAGACCAGTCTTGGCAGTCGTACCATCTGGGTTAGTTCGAGTATGGATGATGGTCTGAACTGGTCCGACCCGCAGGAGATAACCACCGAAGTAAAGGACAAGAATTGGACCTGGTACGCCACCGGGCCCGGGGCCGGAATCCAGCTGACCAGCGGTCGTCTAATCATCCCGTGCGACCATATCGAAGCACAGTCAAAACGCTACTACTCTCATGTCATCTATAGTGATGATCACGGTGAAACTTGGAAGCTTGGTGGCAGTACTGCCGACGACGATGTCAATGAGTGTGAGGCCGTGGAATTGGAGAACGGTGCCGTCGTACTCAATATGCGCAATTACAACAAGAAAGAAAAAACCCGAGCTCTTGCGGTCAGTTACGATGCTGGTGAAACCTGGTCCCACAACGTACACGATCCCGCCCTGATCGAATCGACATGCCAGGCGAGCATTCGGCGATATCCGGTGGAAGGAGACTATATCCTGTTCTCAAATCCTGCAAGTGAGACGGACAGAGTCAACATGACGGTCAGGCTCTCCACGGACGGATGTCGTACATGGGGATTCTCCCAATGCCTTCATGCCGGACCTTCCGCCTATTCCAGTCTCACGGTGTTTCCAGACGGAACCATAGGCTGTCTCTATGAGCGGGGAGAGGCACACAGTTATCAGAAATTGACATTGGCTCGATTCAATCTCGCCTGGATCATGGAATCCCGCCTTAATGCAGAAACGCCTGGATATATCTACTAGCTATGGCCACCCTCAATCAATTCCTGTACCATTCTGATTCCTACCGCAACGAGTTTGATGCTCGAATCATTGATCGGCGTACGGTCGACGGGAAGCCTGCCGTGGTACTCGATGGCTCGTACTTCTATCCAGCTTCGGGCGGTCAGCCTTGTGATACAGGTACCATAAACGATTTACAAGTAACAGACGTCATAAAAGACGGTGACTGCATCTTGCACATTTTGACAGAGGATCTGACGCAGGATACCGTTCACTGCAAAATAGACTGGCATAGACGCTTCGACCATATGCAGCAACATACCGGTCAGCACATCCTTTCACGCGTGCTTATAGATCTATTCGATGCGCACACCGTATCGTTCCATATGGGTGAGGATCTCTGTAGCATTGACACCACAAGCAAGCCCGGATCCGACATGGATTGGGACAAAGTGCAATTTGAGCTACACGAAGCTGTCCGGCAGAATGTCACCATCACATCGTATACCATCCAGCCTGAGGAAGCGGAATCGTTGGCAGTACGGCGGGTACCTGAAATGGATGGGCCTCTCCGGATTGTAGACATTGAAGGGATTGATCGTACAGCTTGCGGGGGTACACACTGTGGGACTAGCGGTGAAGTCGGTGTGATACAATTGGTAAACAGATCACCTCGTAGAGTACATGGCGACCACTTCAGGATTGAATTTCTCTGCGGTAACCGGGCATTCACGGACTACTCGCATAAGATCCGCTTGATAAAGGACCTCTCACTCACGATGGACGCGAGGGAGCGCGATCTTTTGGACGGGATCATAGCGCTGAAATCGGCGCGAAAATCATGCGGTAAGGAGTTGTCCGAACTGAAATCTCGTCTTGCCAACATGCAATCGGGGAATCTGGTGGACGAGATCGACGAGAGGACCGAACCACCGATATTGAAAAAGATTTTCGATGACAAGGACCCCGACGAACTACGTAAAATAGCCCAGACCATAACGGCGAAGCGAGAAGTGGTGGCGCTTCTCGGGTGCGTTCAGGGTAAATCCTCGCTGGTGTTTGCCAGGAGTGACGGATTACCGTACGACATGGGTGAACTCATGAAAAGTGCCACGATGTTGGTTGGTGGCCGCGGTGGTGGCAAGGCCCACATAGCCATGGGCGGGGTTCCCGATCACGCCAGCCTGATTCGTGCGATCGATGATGCAGTAAAAACACTCAGGCCGACTGCATAATTGTCTGCAAAGATGTGGCTACGCGCTCTACAGTAATTTCACCCATTTCGTATCTACCAGCAGGCGGCAGTTCGGCAGACTCCAATCCGATATCGCCATCAACCTGATGGCCCCCCCAAAGAATGCGAACCGTCCTTCCTCGAGGGCCCCACACAGCCGGATCCGTAGGTCCGAAAAGCGCCAAGGCTGGTACACCAAGTGCAGCTGCAAGATGTGTTATTCCCGTATCACCC
>JABIQT010000999.1 GCA_018667995.1 Candidatus Latescibacterota bacterium | reverse complement strand
GTTGCGCGCGGTATCAACATAGGCGCGTACAGCCTCGGCTTCCGATGCGCCAGTGACTACGTCAACCAAAGGATGTTCAGGCGCCAACACACAGTAGGTGGCCCCGAACAAAGTGTCCGGCCGTGTCGTAAACACCTGGAACGATTCAGTGGAGTCCTTGACCCGGAACGTGACCTCGGCGCCCTGGGATTTACCTATCCAGTTGCGCTGCATATCCTTCAAGTTCTCTGGCCAATCAAGCTCATCCAAATCGTCCAACAGTCGGTCAGCATAGGCGGTGATTTTGAGCATCCACTGCTGCATAGAGCGACGCTCGACAGGGTCACCCGTTTCAATATAGCGACCATCTCTTACTTCCTCATTGGCCAGGACAGTGCCTTGGGCTGGACACCAATTGACTGGCACCGAAGACAAATAAGCGAGATCCTTCTCGTACAGTTTCAGAAAAATCCACTGAGTCCATTTATAGAATTCGGGCACCGAGGTATTGATCTCCCGATCCCAGTCATAGGAGAATCCAAGTTTCTTGATCTGGTTCCGAAAGACATCGGCACTTTGCTTTGTGATAATCGCAGGATGAATATTGTCACGCACAGCGGCTCTCTCAGCTGGCAGTCCGAAGGCATCCCATCCCATGGGATGCATGACATTGAATCCCTCCATCCGTCTCTTCCAGGCCAATACATCAGTCGCCGTGTAGCCTTTCGGATGGCCTACATGTAAGCCGGCACCTGACAGATATGGGAACATGTCCAGAATGTAGTATTTTGGTCTGCCTACCCATTCAGCAGGATCAGAGGAAGTTTTGAAAGCTTGTTTTTCGGCCCAGGTGGACTGCCACTTAGCCTCGATTGAGGCCGGATCGTACGTAAACCTCGACATGCATGCACTCCCAATTCAATGTAGATTTCTGTTGGAATTCACCTGTAAAATGCAGCAATTTGCAGTGGGTAAACAGGTACACAATACTATGGGGATCACGAGATATCGTCAAGCAGAATTCAGGGAAGAACAGACAGCAAAACCTGGCTCATTCTTTCCTGAAAGGGGGAGTGCAAAACGGGAAATTGGGGGTCTTACGGTAGGGCGAACAATTAAAGTACTCTTCATGGAAGAAGTAAAATCCGTTCTAATAACAGAGTTGATGACACACACGCCTTACTGGTCACAGATTGGGATGCACTCTGTCCACCTACGGATAGGTCGGGCGGCCTTTAACCAGCGGGGTCCATCTCGCACACTGACCAATGGCTTTCTGGACCATCCGACCCAAAAGCGATGGGGGACGACCTTGAAGAGCGCCTTCTAACCGATTGTAGCCGGTAGTGAGATAGACGCATACTCCTGCAAACGTTATCATCCCACTATTCGTCTTTTCGTACGGCCCGCTTCTGACGACCACCATGCTTTCGTAGCCGTTGTCCATCACCGAGTCCGAAACGAGGGGCGAACTCGTACCAAAGGGCACTGAAAATGCCCTAATATCGCACCCCACTTTCTCTTTGAGGATACTGCGGGACTCGCGGAGTTCGTACTGTAAAGCATCATTCTCGAGGCGGGTCAGGTCTGGATGATTCAGTGAATGGGAGCCGATTTCTATCCCGGCTTCACTGAGCTCTCTCAACTGATCCCACGAAAGATGCCGAAATCGTCGCCATCCTATTTTTACGTCCCATTCATCTTGTTTACCGGCAAATCCCGCGACCATAAACACGGTCGCGGTCATTTTACGTTCCCGGAGGAGCGGCCATGCATACTTATAGATGCCATCAAAACCATCATCAAAGACGATTGCGACTGTCTTATCAGGCACCAATTGGTTTTCACGGACCAGTCGAGCAGCTTCAGAAATCGTAATCGTTTGGTAGCCTTGTCGTAGGAGCCAGTCGAGGTGGGACTTGAATCGGTTTGGGGAGATGCGAGCGATGGAGAACTCGAAACGGGGATCTACTTTATGGTAGACGAGTACGGGGAATGTAAGCGGCACGTTACTGCCCTGTGTGACCAAATCCACCAGAGCCACGTTCGGTTGGATCGAGTCTTTCTACTCGTTCGATACGGACCAGCGGAACGGCGCTAACCACCATTTGTGCTATCCTGTCATCATTATTAACGGTATATGGGTCACTTCCGAAGTTGATGAGCAGAACACCAACTTCTCCACGGTAGTCAGAATCTATCGTACCTGGGCTATTCAGTATTCCGAGACGGTGTTTCATAGCCAGTCCGCTACGCGGACGAACTTGTCCTTCATAGCCCGGAGGAATTGCAACCTGAACTCCTGTTCCGACCAACGCAACCTGTCCTGGATCGATGATTAATGGCGCATCTAATGAGGCACTCAAATCAAGACCAGCGGCACCCGAGCTCATATATTCCGGTACGGCCCGTCCCGGGTGGCTACTCACAATTCGTACGGTGATTTCTTCCATAGTCAGCTTGGAATTAGGGGGAGAATATCGGACTCATCCATAGGCCCCACAACAGCCAGGGACAAGCGATCGGGCGACAGAAGATCTGTGGCAAGTTCCTGCACATCCTGCACGGAAACTGAGTTAACGGCCGCTATACTGTCCTCTGTAGGTTCGTACTGATCCAGATAGATCTCGCCCCGAGCGAGCCTGTTCATGATATTACTGGGACTCTCAAGTGACAACAACAGACCACCAGTAAGCTGGGATTTGGCGTCCTTCAGTTCGACGTCACTTATGGGCTCTGAGCAGAGCCTATTACACTCTTTGTACACCTCTTCAAGCACCAATGGTACATCGTCTGCGTCCGTTCCAGCATAGACAGAAACCAAACCAGTATCATGGTAGAAATCAAGATCAGAGTAGATTGCGTAAGCGAGACCAGCCTGTTCACGAATGCTCTGAAACAGGCGGGATGTCATACCGCCACCCAGTACAGTATTCAGCACATACAGCGCATATTTTCGGGTGTCGTTGTAAGGTATTCCAACTCCGCCGAGACAGACGTGAGTCTGCGAAATATCCTTCGAGACTACCGCGATCTGTCGGTCGGGACGTTCCACGGAGCTGAATGCTACGCCCTTCGATGATTTAGGCAGGGAAAAAGCCTTATCAACCAAACGTACCAACCGGTCATGATCCACTGCCCCTGTCGCGATGACGTAGACGCGGTCCGAGACATAGTGCGAATCGAGGTATTCGCGTAGGCTATCGGGGTTCAAAGATGCAACGGCGTCAGGTGTTCCAAGAATGGACCGGCTGAGCGTATGGGGTTGCCAAACAATTCCAGTAAAGGTATCAAGCACGAGTTCTTCGGGTGTATCCTCCATCCCGTTGATCTCGTCTATGACAACGCCTTTCTCCTTCTCGGTCTCAATGGGATCGAAAACCGAATTCTGCAGAATGTCTGCCAAGAGGTCGATGGAGACTTCGTCCGCATCCTTCAGGACTCGTACAAAGTAGCAGTTGAGCTCCTTGCCCGTGAAGGCGTTCAGATAACCGCCCTGGGACTCTATAGTTCGAGCTATCTCAAACGCATCACGGCGTGCCGTCCCCTTGAACAGCATATGTTCAAGGAAATGGGCCACGCCGTGTTGCGATTCACGTTCGAACCGTGAACCGGACCATATCCACACGCCCAATGTTATTGAATGGACCGATGGAATATGTTCCGAGATCACCCGGATCCCGCTGGGGAGAACCGTTTTCTGATTTGGAGCACCGGACGGCGTTACAACTTTGCTCACTCCTGCTCCGTCAATACCTGTTTTCTACTCAACTTGATTTTGCCGGAAGCACCATCAATACCGATGATCTTCACGGTAACCTGGTCACCTTCGTTGGCCACATCGGCCATAGCGTTGGTGCGGCCCTTATCCCATTCTGAGATATGAACTAACCCATCCGTTCCCGGGATAATTTCGACAAAAGCCCCAAACTCGACCACACGCCGGACGGTGCCTTGATAGATCTTACCCACTTCAGGTTCCTCGGTCATATTGGCAATAATCTGACGTGCCTGCTCGCCGGCATCAGCATCAACAGCGGCAATCGTAATGGTCCCATCGTTCTCGATGTTGACCTTGGTACCCGTTTCTTCCTGGATACCGCGAATATTCTTGCCGCCCGGCCCGATAACACCACCTATCTGATCCGGCTTGACCTTGATGGTGATAATTCGTGGAGCATGTTCCGAGAGTTCCTCTCGTGGAGCCTTGATTACTTCATCCATTGCATCGAGAATATGGAGGCGTCCTTTAAGAGCCCGTGCAAAGCTCTGGCGACAGATCTCCTCGTTAACGACCTGTACCTTACAGTCCATCTGAACAGCCGTTATTCCCTCACGAGTACCAGCGACCTTGAAATCCATACCACCGAGAAAGTCCTCGACTCCCTGAATATCAACCAAATACTGATGGTCTGGGGCATCGGGGATGAGACCGATATTCACTCCAGCCACTGGACTCTTAATTGGTACTCCAGCGTCCATCAATGCTAAGGATGCGGCACAGACCGATGCCATCGATGACGAGCTATTTGATTCTAGTACCTCGGAAACGATACGAATCGTGTAGGGGAAGACCTCCTCTGACGGGATAACAGGAGCAATGGCATGTTCTGCAAGAGAGCCATGGCCAATATCCCGGGGGCGTGGTCCGCGTGAAGGCCGGGCCTCACCAGTACAGAATGGAGGAAAATTGTAATGTAGCATGAAGGACTTTGATGTCTCACCTTCCAGATCATCGAGCCTGACTTCGTCCAATTTGCTACCCAACGTCGTCACGCCTAAGCACTGGGTTTCACCTCTCGAGAACAATGACGAGCCGTGTGTCCTGGGTAGGACGGCTATCTCGCATGAGAGAGGGCGAATATCGTCCATTCCCCTGCCATCGACCCGGCGCCCATCAGTCTTGATCATCTCGTGCATGTCGTGAGCCTGGACATCCTTCGTGAGCTCCTTTATCGTGCCTTCCTGATCAGGAAACTCCTCGGACAACTGCTCAATGGCCAATGCTGCCGCCTGAGCGAACAGGTCTCCACGTTTCTGCTTCTCAACTGTCCGATTGCCCTCTTGAACGAGAGGCAGCACGACGTCATGTACTCGCGTCGACAAGTTCCCGTCCGATTTAGGAGACTCGTACGTGCGTTTCTCCTTGCCGCACAGAGACCTGAGCTCAACAATCTTTTCATTGATTTTTGCCACATGCTCGTGACCGAAAACTATGGCCTTCGTCAATTCT
>JABIQT010000208.1 GCA_018667995.1 Candidatus Latescibacterota bacterium | reverse complement strand
GTACCAATGTGAACCGCCGGTTCCCCCGTGTAACCCGCCATGTCCGTCACCTTTCCTCATGAACATGCCATAATCATGGTCCAGTCGTAGGCGCGAACCAAGAAGATCTGTCAGATAGGGCAGAACTGCGGGGTGATCGATCAGGTTTCTGAAGGGTTCTCCCCATGGAAGCAACGTTGTTTCCTTGCTGGCGACTGCTTCACCGTAGGGATAGGTTTTGAAATTTCGATCGGCTATCTCGTTTAAAATTGCTATCTCGGACTCCGTCAATACGTTCTTGATGACGAGGTAGCCCTGCAGGTCGAACTCAAATCGTTCTCGTAAATTCATACTACCACCTTGTCCCGATTACACGTTTAGATTTGTCGCAGTCGATTTCGATTCAGTCACAGATGCTCTAAGAGCGCGCATATATCCAACGGCATAGGCCCAGCCTTGGCGCGAATCGAGACAATCTCCGGTGATCCCGGGAGTATGGTCCGGATCTATACCCCCAGTATAGCCTACCTCTTGCAGGGCCCGAAAACTGTTGGACATGTTGCAATCTCCCTCGTCAATGAAAGTCTCTATGTACTTCAGGTACGGCACCTGGACTATCACGTTACGAAAATGGACCATACCGATCCGCTTACGGTGCCCAAAGTACTGGATCACTTCAACGGGATCTTCTGCCAGTTCCGTAGTAACGCCCGTATCAAAGAATAAGCAGTTTGACGGACTATCGATGAATTCAATCATCCGTTTCCAGCTGTCAAGATTGTATAAAGGCTGGGCCACATGGCGATAACTCGGTACGGGCGGATCATTTGGATGCGAAGCCAGTATTACTCCGGATCTCTCAGCGGTTGGAACAACTGCTGAGAGGAAGCGACACAAGTTGTTCCACATCTGTTCTTCTCCAATTTCGCCAACGTCCGAGAGGGCCGGCAGATTCTCCAGTGATGTGTGGTCAAATGTTCTTAAGCGTGCTTGCCCACGGCCGGCGCCGTCCACAGCGGCATAACCTGCGGATGCTCGAAGCGCATTGAAACTGTATGTCACTACCTTGATTCCGACCGTCGCCGCGCATTCAATGTTACCGCACAGCGTGTCCAGGTCGTGCCCCGCACCTGCGCGTCCCATCATTATGTCGGCAGACAGAGGCAGGTCCATACATGCCGGGTTAAGATCAAAGGCCCTGATCCTGCTACTGATCCTCAAGAGCTGGTCAATATCCCAGGCGGGCGGAAGTGGGGGGGGCGCAGACTTCTGTGCCGGCGGAACCAGTGGCCTGGAGGCTCCTGATTCGGTGTACTGCGCGGGCATCGTTACGTCCTCGATACCGATCTGACGGTAGTATCTCAGCGTATTCTCCGCAAGATTCGGGAGGGCGGCGTGGATGTGCATGCTCAAGGTTGTCTCTCCAACCAGGTGTTGATGAGGTGTCTGGCGATAGAATCTTTCCGTGGCAGCTGGATGTCTGCCGAATCATCTCCCCAATCTCCAGCGGCGCGAATTTCCTCCGAAGTAAACCAGCGAGCGGAGCTAAGTTCGTCGTCATCGACCTCTATATCTGTAGTGACAGCCCGGGCATAGAATCCCAGCATGATCGATGACGGAAACGGCCACGGTTGAGAGGCCTCGTATCTGACATCATCCACGATGACATTGACTTCCTCAAGGACTTCACGTGTCACTGCCTCCTCCAGGCTCTCACCTGGCTCCACAAAGCCCGCTAGCGTCGAGAATACGCGTGTGGGCAGTCGCCGATGGCTCCCCATGAGGCAGACAGGTGCACCGCCATCAGCGGGAATATGCTCAACAAGCATGATGACTGCCGGGTCGGTCCGTGGATACGTCTCGCGAGCACAGTTTGCCTCCGGACAGGCCCTCATGTGTCCACCGTTCCTGCTATCGGACTTCGTGCCGCATTGGCTGCAGTACTGATGGGACCGATGCCAGTGGAGCATCCCGCGTGCGTATGCAAGGAGAGCGGCGTTCTCAGGTTCCATGTGCTGACCGGCGAGACGAAGATCGACGAATATACCATTGAGTTGATCGGCAACATTCTCTTCCACACCATTTGAGAGATCTACCGCAAAATAGGGCGTTCTGTGCCCCATTCCAAGAAATGTCGTTTGTACTGATAGGTCCATGACTTTGCCAATCTCGGACCTGCTGCATATGCGTGGTTCGGATGTGGACCTACCGGGTTTGCCGATCTGCATGAGACTGCTACCACGCCAGACAGGAATAAAACGCGTGCCATTCTGCTCCAATTGTGCCTGAATCCATTGCTCATCTTTTCGGCGATGCCCCGCCCGGTCCAAAGGTCCGCCTGCATAGTGCATTTGATGTGTTGACATGCCTTCGAATTCCTTCGTATATAGCGGATTACAGTTTGGCGAGCACGGAGATCCTCTAATCAGTCGATCAAAGCAGTGCATGGCGCCTGGTTCGTCATTTCCGGCACTGGTCAATTCTCGATTATATCGTGAGAACGCATATGGCAAAAGGTAAATTCTGGCAAGATGGATTGAAATTTGAGTGCAGACAGTGTGGAAACTGCTGTACGTTTCCTGGAGGAAGCGTTTACGCGTCCGAGAGGGAATTCAGACGAATTGCGGACTATTTTGAGATATCTTTTGATGAGTTTCTTGACCGATTTACAGAGGAGATGGACGGCTACGTTTCACTCATCTCCGTGCCCGAGGGACCATGTGTTTTCTACAAAGATGGTTGCAGCATCTACGATATGCGGCCGACCCAATGCAGAACCTTCCCATTCTGGGACCATGTGCTGAAGGGACAGCACCGGTGGGATGACGAGGCTGCACAGTGCCACGGGATGAATTACGGAAAACTGTGGCGTCCGAATGAGATCAGAGAGCAATTGAAGCAGGGCGAGCAAGCGCTTATGAAGGCGCGAAGCAAATCAGAATAAGAGAACGGCCTCTCTACTCGTATCAATCTATCTAGGTCACGCTCCCCTCAAAAGAAGGCCCGGAATTCCGCTCTGGCGGTGTGTACCATTGGGCGGATTGGGGCGATTCGTCCTTCGTACTGCACGAGCATTGACACGTTTTCCCC
>JABIQT010000113.1 GCA_018667995.1 Candidatus Latescibacterota bacterium | reverse complement strand
CATATCAGGAGATATTTTCTGACTGGTTTTCTGTTTACTTTGATGATGCATTAGTATACATTTAGGCCACTCTTACTCAAGGATCATAAGAACTGGAGCGGTTCCTTCCATATGGCTATGCGAGTCCTGGTCCGGAGGGTCCTGCAAGGGCTATTTCTCGCCCTTGTTGCATCCACAAGCCTGCTGATTGTGCCCCAGTACCTTGGGTGGAATCTCGAGCGTGATCGTGCGGCATACGAGACCAAGCTGTATACGTTGAAGCCCGGGCACGACGAAGAGAAAATTGAAACGCTTTTCAGGAATGTGGCGAACTACAATAAGCCGTACACAATTGGTATCGTCAGAGTCACCGATCATACCCCATTTTTCGGTGGCGCCTCCTATCGTGTGTATGATATCGGTTTCTACGACTTCGACCGACGAATCAACTACCTTGCTCATGTGACCTGTGCGTCCGAACGAATAATCAGATTTGATATTGTTACGACCGACGGTCTTTACGCCCTAGCGGGCAAAGACTACTGAATTTCCCAGCAGGAACCATAAGGAGATTGCCATGTGGGGCGATACACCGCCGGAGTATCTATGGTATGACGGCAAAATGACGCCGTGGAACGATGCAAATGTGCACGTTTCGCAGGGACACATCTTCGCGCATTCTATTTTCGAAGGCATTCGCGCGTACTGGAATGATGAAGAAGAGCGGCTGTATATATTCCGACTGAAAGAGCATCTGGATCGTCTCTATCGGTCCATAAAGCTGATGAGGATGACCAGCGAATTCAAGATCGGCCAGGTAACAAGTGCATCTTCGGAGGTGCTGACCATAAATGGCTATAAGGAAGACACCTATGTCTTCCCCACCGTCTTTTTCGATCCCATGGTGTATCTGAACAAAATGATCGGGCCTACACATATGTTCATTCACACCTTTCCGCACGCGTCAAAACTTGACAAGCCTGACGGTGCCTCGGCCTGCATCAGCTCCTGGACCAGGATCAACGACAACATCCTACCAGCCCGCGTTAAATGCTGGGCCAATTACAGAAACAGTGCCATAGCGTGGACCGACGCCTCCTTAAAGGGCTTTGACGAGACACTGCTGCTCAACTCAAGGGGCAAGATCTGTGAAGCTCCTGGAGCCTGCGTCATGATGCTACAAAATGGGGTAGTAATAACGCCGCCCGTTACCGCAGATATTCTCGAGAGCGTGACGCGAGCAACTCTTATCCAGATCGGCAGAGAGGTCTTGGGACTCGAGGTAGTGGAACGCGAAATCGACCGAACTGAGTTGTATACGGCCGATGAGATATTTCTCTGTGGCACGGGAGCTGAAGTGTCACCCATATCTTCCATCGACAACTACACCGTTGGGGCGGGGGGCATTGGTCCCGTAACGGAGCAATTTCGCCGCGCCTATAATGACATTATCCGCGGTATAGATACCAGATACGAGGAATGGCGGACGGTAGTGGAATAACCTGCTGTAATTCAGAAGAACATGCAGGCAAAAGAAATCAGGCAATGGAGGTTGGATCAATGGCACGACCGCCATGTCCAATTTTCGTTCGAAAACAGAATCCAAGAATCGAAATCTACGAACGGAACATTTCGCTTTCATGTCAGATATCAAAACGGTAGAGATTAGACCGCTTTCCGAACCACCCGATGCCGTGGTTTCGGTTCCAGGATCCAAGAGCGATACCAACAGGGCCATGCTCATCGCGGCACTGGCAGATGGGCCGACTCAGTTGACAGGTGCCCTGTTCAGCGACGACACACGCTACATGTCCGCGGCTTTACAGTCGCTCGGATTTGACGTAGACGCACGGAGTGATGCCGGCACAATCGGCGTAAATGGTCTTAATGGACGCATTCCCGCTGGTTCGGCCGATCTGTTCGTCGGAAATGCGGGCACGGCCATGCGCTTTCTGACTGCGTTGACCGCACTCGGATCGGGTACCTACAGAATTGACGGCGTAGAGCGAATGCGCGAACGCCCCATTCAACCGTTGCTTGACGGCCTTAGTCAGCTGGGCGTCAAGGCCGCCTCCGAGCGAAATAATGGATGTCCGCCCGTTCAGATTTCGTCAGGCGGCGTTCCGGGCGGGTCCGTAAAGATGGCGGGTGATCAGAGCAGCCAGTATTTCAGTGCTCTGATGCTGATTGCTCCCTGTACTTCGTCCGGAATTACCATTGATGTGGAGGGCGAACTGGTTTCTCGCCTCTTCATTGATATGACGGCTGCCGTGATGCACCGCTTTGGCGCTGAGGTAAGCCACGAGTCGTATCGCCGAATTCATGTACCTGGGGGACAGATTTACAAGCCCATGGAATACGCGGTCGAACCCGATGCCTCCGCGGCATCGTATTTCTTCGCCGCTGCGGCCGTGACAGGCGGACGCGTTCGTGTCGAGGGTCTGGGTACAAATAGTGCACAGGGCGATCTGAAATTCGTCGACGTTCTTGAAACCATGGGCTGCAAGGTTGTCAGAGAGGCGTGGGCAACGGAAGTTACTGGTCCAGAACAGCTTACAGGCATCGATGTCGACATGAGCCCCATATCCGATACCGCACTCACCTTGGCGGCCATCGCCCCGTTTGCAGATTCCCCGGTGACGATGCGCGGCCTTGCCCACACCCGAGCCCAGGAAACGGATCGCATATCCGCTCCCTCCTCGGAGCTGCGGCGTCTCGGAATATGCGTCGATGAGTTTCTCGACCGAATGACCATCTATCCTGGAACACCGATTGAAGGAGTAGTGGAGACTTACGACGACCATCGTATGGCCATGGGCTTTGCGTTGATCGGTCTTCGGGTGCCGGGTATATTTATTGCGAACCCCGACTGTACAGCAAAGACTTTTCCAGACTATTTTGCGCGACTGAGCCACCTCCGCAAGTAATGCCCTAATTTCTAAGATGCTGGTCTCAAGACACCGGGTGATAGTATCTGTTGCCCAAGCCAGGAGAACCCCACGTATGAATGACCGGTCCCCATATTGCTACACACTGCTGATGGCTATGACCTACATCATTCTGGCAACGACTGCTCCGGCGATCGCCCAGCCAGGGACGATCACCACACTGGCCGGTGATGGCACCGGCGGAGATTTCGGCCCCGCTGATGAGGCCCATTTATTCACCCCTTCTAGAGTAGGATTTGATACGGATGGCAGCATATTCATCTCTGACCCCGGGGATCATCGGATTAGAAGGGTCGATATTGCAACTTCCGATATTACAACGGTGGCCGGCTCCGGTGACACCGGATTCTCAGGCGACGGAGGCGCTGCAACGGCAGCAAACCTTTCATTCTCTATCGGAGTCGTAGGTGACGCATCCGGCAACCTGT
>JABIQT010000114.1 GCA_018667995.1 Candidatus Latescibacterota bacterium | reverse complement strand
GAACGATCCGCGGCCTCGAAACGCGTCTGCTGCTTCAGGATGCGAGCCCGCCAGTATAGAGAGGCATCCGTGTAGTCGCTCTTAGGAAACTGTCTAACGACCTGGTCGAATTTCACGAGCGCTTCATCCAACTTTTCGTCTGACATCAGGTCTCTGGCCGCTCGAAAGATCGCGAACGCTTCTGTGCGAGGCGAGTTCTGAACCAGCAGTTCCAGCTTTCTCTCAGCATTTGGTTGCGACTGCCCCGCTGCGCCTCCAGGCACAGCAACCAGAACACCGATGCCAACAAGCATGGTCGAAAACCATATGTAAATTCTGTCGGTACGCATCTAAAGCTCCTTTAGAGGAAAACCGCTATTCTCGGCGTATCTGCAATGCGGCAATAATCTCTCTCTGTTCGATTCGACCCTTTACGAATTCAACTTCAGCCTGATCGCTACCTATATTTGCTATATCCAATAGGTAGATTTCCAGCTTATTGAGGAGATCGGACGTCTCCGTATCTCCCGTAGCACGGGTGTCCCGCCGTAATAGCATGTTGTCCGTCAGCAAGTCCCGGGCTCGTCCTTTTTCATAATCCAGTCCCCACTCTGACTCATAGTCCAGAACAGGCACATTCTTGAATGACCGGAGTAGCTGTTGTGCGTGCTCCAGGTGGTCTGTTATCTCTCCGTTCAGTAAATCATCGCCAGCTGTAAAGAGGGGAGTATTCTCGGCATCCAGACTCCGAGTTTCATGAGCCGCCAGCAGCGCCTCATCAGGAAATGTCTGGATGAACTCTTCAGGCTCTTTGTCAAGTTCCAGTATCATCTGGATTCGGGAAGGAGTAGTCGGTGTTGATTTTGATGAAGCAAGCGTTCTGTCCTCTTGAGGCGCAGGTTCCTGGGGCGGTGAGGGCGATGGTGGTTGAACGGTTTCCTGAGGTACCGCCGAAGGCAATTGCGCAATCCGATCTGCCTCATCGGGCACTATTCCGCTCTCTGATTGCCACCACCAGAGTGCCGCATCCGACGTGAGCACAATGCTCGCGGCTACCGTCAGAATCCAAGTGGCCTTCGTGTATACCCTCCGCCTCCGGATCTGCAGGGGTTTCTCTTCAAACTTCAACGCTCCCAGAACTTGTTCCAGGGCTTCCGTATCGGGATCGGCGTCACCCTTGGCATCCCATAAGTAGTCGTTCTTCATCGTATTTCCTCCACTCCAAGTTTTTCTCTGAGGAGCTTCATACCTCGGTGCAGATTGACGCGCACAGAAGCGGGCGTCAATGCGGTTTGTTCGGCTATTTCCGGGCCGGTCATGCCTTCAACCAGTCGCAACACTAATGTTTCCCGGTACGCCTCCGGTAGCGTGCGAACTACCAGTAGGATACGAATGGCTTCTGAGCTGGTATCGGCCTTTCCAGGTATCTGAGAAATCATTTCGTCTGATGCAGATTCAAATCTATGACCCCGCCTGAAGAAATCGTGTGCCCTGTTACGAGCTATAGTGGCGATCCACGCACCAAAGGCGCTGGTGTCTTTCAGGGTGTGTAGTTTTTCCAGGGCGTGGAGAAAGACGTCCTGTACAAGGTCGTCTACCTCGGCCACGGGAGCTCGGGAGAGCAGAATACCATGTACCATGGGAGCATACTTGCGGTAGAGTCGCTCATAGGCCTTCTGGTCACCGTCTCGTGCGGCATCAACGATCCAACCTTCTGCCGTGATGACCTTCATCGGTTTTGGTGCTTCAGAGTGTTTCGTCGATACGGGCCATTCGCCTGCGAGTTCCATGGAGATTCCCTGTAGAAGTGCGTCCATCAAATCGGTCGGATCCTTCCAACTGTCATAGCACAAGACGAGCTCTCTGAGTGCAGTGTTAACAGCATCATACAAAAAAAAGACGTGAATGGTCACGTCTTTTGAATGGAACTCTAATATATATGAAAGCTGCTCGGTACGTTTTACCGGGACCGGGCTCCCGGGTATTCGGTGCCCCTACTCAACAAAGACCTCCACCTTGTTGCCGCCTTCCTCAATATCGATGATCTTGCCGACTGCGAGCAATTCCTCGTCAAGTAACTGATCAAGGTCGATTCCCTTGCTATTGATCTGCACCATAGCCTGATCAGGAAGCAGGGCGAGTCCCATCCGTGCAAGCGATAGCGGAAGATTAACTTTGACCTTCTCCTGGCCGTCTTCAGCAATCCGTATTCGAAGCCATTTGGGTTTGGTTAAAGGTTCAGGTGAGGTCGTTGAATCCAGAGAACGCAGCAGGTTGTTGGCTTCCTCCGCCGTGATCTTGCCCTCTGATAGCATATTCAGAATCTGGATGCGCTCATTCATTGGTACTCTCCTCTTCCATGTTCTCGCTGATGGTCTCGGTTACCGCCGGATCCACGAGCCTTACGTCTATATTTCCGTCTGACCCGATTAGCAATATCTCGGCTCCGCCCCCATTGTGGGTCAGGGCTATGGTTCCATCAGATTCAGTGATATCCTCATTGAGATTTGTAGTGATCCGTCCATCTGAGATCGTTCCACTCAGATCAAAAGCCGATAATCTGGGTAGGCTGAGTGCCAGTGAGCCGTCGTTACACACGCATTTGACAGATCCCTCAGTCAAAAGGCCAAGTGCCACTGTCGCGGCGCCGTCACTGAATTTCAGGTCGAAATCCGTGCTCTCGAGATTCTTGAAAGAAAGGTTACTGTCTCCGGCCGTCGTGTGGAGGGCCCCCGTTATGTCCCGGAG
>JABIQT010000115.1 GCA_018667995.1 Candidatus Latescibacterota bacterium | reverse complement strand
CCCGCAGTGGTCACACGTAGCGCCTGGAACGCGGTTGGACCGTCCATGGGCATCATCCAAACGTCCGGTCCATCACCTATATCGGCCGAATAAGCAAACACGATACCATTTGGTTTGAAGAAGTCGGCATCGTCTTCGGTGCCCGCACTGGATGTCAACCTCACTACCGTCTCTTCTCGACGATCGATCATTCATATATCATCACTGCCTTGGCGATCGGAAGTGAAGACCGGGCACGCAGACCGGCGGGATTCCAGCCAGATCCTCTGATATCCAATCTGTTCAGTACGAGCGAGGGTCGAATCTTAAACTGATCACTTACCGAGTGGCCTCCCTGGCCCGACACCTTGACGTGACAGGTCGACGATAGGGAATCCGTAACTACCCAAAAGAAAGCACCGGTACTGGCCGCCGTCGAACCGATTGTGAGGATTCTATCTGGGCAGATGAGTTCTACAGTAACAAGCGAATCGGAAGCAAGCTTGGAGGGCGTCCATCGGATCTCCTGTCGAGATCCGGCAAACCAGAAGTCGCCACCGGAGGAACGTGTTATCTGGGGGGAAAAGAGCTCGGACTCGGAGCCATCCAGCGGATTCGATCGATTCGAACCAATACAGGATGCGCAACAGAGCATTAGCAGAAGAGAAAGGGGTGATTTCACGGCACGTCGGTCGGACGCTCAACGGTCCAGAGTTGCCATGGGGCGCCGATACTGGATTTACGCTGAAAGACAATCTCTTCATCCGAGGCCCAGTCGGGAAAGGCATCTATATCGGAACCGATGGTCAACCGCCAGGCTGCGACTCCGCTCTTGGGGGTGATCCACAGATCATCCCGCGACGCAAAGGCCATGAATTCTCCATCGGGTGAAACAGAAGGATGAATGGGTAGCAGCCCCGGAGTGAGGCCTACTGGCGAGTTTGTGGCTGTCTGGTATGCCTCACCCGAGAAGCTGACATTGTAAATCTTGGACGGATCTCGTGAACCGTAGAGCAGTCGATTTTCCGCTGCAGTAGAGAACCAGAAAATACGGTTTATTAGTGCTTCGGGCAGTCCGGTGTGCAGAGGCAAAAAGAAGGAGGTGGGAGTAACCGATATAGGCAGCCCAAAGGAAGGAAGCGAAGCCATGTGAAATGAGAGCTCTACCGTGAGCAGATTAGACAGATCCCCAAGACTCGGTCGCGAATATGCTATCGCTGGAGTATCAAATGAGTCTGACCTCTCCATATTACGCCAGGAAGGCTGCTCCCCACCACCAACCGAAATCCTGGTGGTCTGTGGACCAAAATTACCTTCGGTGGCACGGATCCAGACGTCTCTCTGTCCGGAGCTATCTTCCGACGTATAGACTATGGCTTTTCCATTCGGTTTGAGCCAAACGGCTTGTCCGTCGTAGCCTGCTCCGAATGTTATCCGGTCCGGCACCCCGATACCATTCGATCGATCCAATTTCCAGATATCGGTATTGCCGCCGAGGGTGGCCGTGAATACGATCTCGTCACGAAGTGCAGAGGGTTCGGTGATTCCGTTGCCTTCGAGGCCGGCTTCCCAGGACGCAAGATCGATTCGATTTTCAATCGGGTGCTTCCTGATTCGGAAGGTACCCGGACTTTCCGATCCTCCGCCTATACCTATGATTCGAATCCTGCACGACGAAGACGGCGTGTCAGGAACCGTCCAGGCAAATGTACCAGTATTCTGCGCCTCGTCGGTAATAACGGTTGTATCGCCGGCACAGATCAGGAGGATCTTCACCGAACTGTCCACGATCTTCGCGGCCGGGCGCCATCGAATTTCCTGCGACGCCCCCGGAAACATCTCCTCGCCGCCCACGGGCCGGCCAATTTTCGGCACGAAGAGATCAAAGGTACCAGCATCGAGAGGATTGGCCCGATCTGCTTCGTAGCAGGCGGAGGAAGCAAGAAGTACCGTGGCGATGAGTGAGGTGAATATCTTGCAACGCATAGGTTTACCAGGTAATCCCATAAGTAAGCTGCCATGCGTGAATCTCTGGACGCCATGCCATAGACACGCCGGACTGCTCCTCAGTTTGCCTGGAAGCGAAGCCTGTTCCATCTTTCTGAAGTGTCAGGATCAGAGCATCTGCCAGATTTGCGATCCAGACGCCCGCAGCCAAACCGATTAAGAGATTCGTACGCCGCCCCTTTGACTCGTACCTGTTGAATCGCGCATCGAGTTCCGCGGTCACGTCTGAGATGGAATTCCCCCGACCATATATGGCCACGGCGTCCTCTACCCCGAATGACAGATAGGCGTCTCTGGCCCCTGTAAACGATCGTATGGAGAAGGCTGTCCCTGTCAGGAGCATTAATTCAGCCGCCATAAAACTGAATCCTCGAATCCGGGCGCCACGATAGACCTGGCCCCATCCCGGTAAGAACAGAGAGCGTACGAGTGTATTCCGCCGTAAGGTACTTCTATCGACACTCAGCACATCTCTCCTCACCGCGAGAAAGGCACGACGCAATTTGGGGGCAATTACGGAATCATCACCAAGGTCAAGCTGATTGTTCAGACGAAGAGCCGTACGAAACTCCAACCTTGCGATATTTGTTTTGCGCATTGCTATGTAGCAGAATGCGAGGGTCTTGTGTAAATCCGCCGCGATGAACGGATCCAATGCATCTTCAATGGGGAGAATAATGGACAATTCGCTAACAGCCCTGTCGAATTCCGCCTCCTCGTAGAATCTGACACCATTCGCCAGAAACATGGACGAGATGGTATCCGTGACCGCAGGGTTGTCCTTAGCCCACTCTCCGGCGAACTCGGCGAACACCCGCCCATCTCTCCGAAGGGCCGATTCCATGGCGCCTTCAGCCTCGTCCCGTCTGTACAGCGCCCATTCGGCCATGGTCAGGTAAGTATATGCCTTTGCGATTAGCTCCTTTGGAAATTGCTCTGAATTGGCCGATGTAAGGACGGCTCGCAATTGCTCGCCTGCTGCAACAGGTTGCCCGGATCTGTACAGTGCTGCCGCCTCGTCGACTGATACTTCACTATACTGCGCCAGACTGCTGCCGGGAATTGCTGCGAGTATCAGAATCAATAGGAAAGCTGAATATCTGAGGATCATGGCCGAAATATCACTTGTCTCTCTTGAGCAATACAGCGCGTTCTTTGCGCATGATGTCGACTTCAACGACCAGTTCACGAGTGTAGACCTGGTAGAACGGATTCCTCAGTTCAAGGGTATGCGTTCCGGGTCGTAATCTGAGAGGATCCGACTGAGGTGTCTGTCCCAGACGTTCCCCATTCACAAATATGTCTGCCCAGGTACCGGGCGTGGCGACCAGAACATAACCGTATCCTTTAAGTTGACCAGCGACCGGCACAGCCGTATCATCCGGATCCTTCGCGCAACGAAAGCCAAGAAGGAGACTCGTATCCGATGGGTAGTATTTCCCTCTATTGGAAACCCT
>JABIQT010000534.1 GCA_018667995.1 Candidatus Latescibacterota bacterium | reverse complement strand
GGTGTATGGGGTGTTTTTTCGGGCACTATCAGTTTTGTTATCGGGCTTTTCGGTCTGATTATCGTGCTGATGTACCTGATCTTCATTCTTCTGGATTTTGATGAAGTGTCGGAAGGTTGGAAGGACCTCATCCCACCTGACTATAGGGAGACTGTCCTTGCGGTGTTGAGCGATTTCACAACCGCGATGCAGAATTACTTCCGGGCACAGGCTCTCATCGCCTTCATAGTTGGGATCCTATTCGCAATCGGCTTCTGGGCGATAGATCTACCCATGGGAGTGCTGCTCGGGCTCTTTGTTGGGTTGCTGAATATGGTACCCTATCTTCAGGTCATTGGAATCGTACCGGCTGTGGCTTTCGCCCTGATGTCATCGCTGGAGACCGGTTCGAGTCCATGGGGAATGATAATACTTGTACTCGCCATCTTCGCGGTTGTGCAGTTGATTCAGGACGGTCTGCTCGTGCCCAGGATAATGGGACAGGTAACAGGCTTCAATCCAGCTGTGATTCTGTTGTCACTATCGATCTGGGGAAAACTGCTCGGGATGTTGGGACTGATAATCGCGCTTCCGATTACCTTTCTAATATACTCCTACTATAAACGATTCATTGCGTTATCCCATGCAACATCCCCCCCAGACGATTGACTATCTGCGTTACAGTCCACAGTACTCCTGAAACAGGAAAGGCCCCGGAGCGCTAGCACACCGGGGCCTTGTGGTGAACTGACTACTTCCTCAATCGGCATCCCCTGCGGATACAATCTGCGGCAGGCTCCCGGTACGAATTACCGAATAGGAAATCTCTTCATCATAGCCGGTAATCCTCAATTCATGGGTGTTGCTCAAAGGTAACGCCCTGACGAACTGATAGATTCTCTGCTCATCCTTTATTGTATTGTTCAGGAAATGATTGTTCCACCATTTTCCCTCCAGGTAATCCCAGTACCTGTACTCTACCCGTCCCGAATACGCCACCTGGTCCACATCAAGTACCAATCTGCCATCCATGAAGACGTTGATATCTACGTAGTTTATGTATTTCTTCGCTCTGTCCCACATCCCTTTGCTATCCAATCGGCGTTTGACCCGACCGATCTTATCTTTTTCTCGATACTGACGTACGCGTACTTCGAGCTTAGAGCCAGCAATTCTTTCGACCACCGACTGCCAATCCTTATCGAGCCCCTTGGTAAACACGAACGCGTTGTTTGCAACCACTTTGCTCTGAAGGCCCGAATGAACATCGATCGTGTGGGTCGTCATGGCCGAGGGATCGGCGTTAATAGTGAAAATCAGGGGCTCATATTCGAATAGGAACTCCTCGCGACGCTGGGCTTTCCTTGGATGTGGTTCCTGCTTGGCGTCTATGATTACCGTATGCAGTCCCGGATCAAGATTGTCTAATATCACCGTGCGGGATTCCACCCTTTCGTCGGTTCGTGACCAGGCTTTATTGGGGTTCAATTTATATCCCTCGACCGTAGTAGCCGGCCGGGCATCCACGTAAACCGTGTACTGCATGCGCTCGATATTCTTCAGTTCGAGTATGACGGGCTGTTTGTTGTCCGAGAATATCTCATCTGAGATCTCCGACTGGGCTGACAAACCGGTGGTGCAGGATACGGCCGTCAGTGCCAGGACGAACTTTCGGAACAGGGGTCCCATGGTGCTGCCTCCTTAAAACGGTATGGTTTCTACTGCGGTGCGATTTGAATGCTGAGGAATGAGCCTAAACCTTCATGGCTCGCCACTAACCAAATGCAGAATCCATGCCAACAAAACCCCTGCTAAATCTTAATTGTTAACCACCAACAACTTACAGTCCATTTCTACAGCAAGAATGGCCTCGATTTCTGACCGTGGCCCAGCTATTCGTATTTTAAAACATACACATATTTAGCACGAAATCATAAAGTGTTGAAATTAACTATCTTAAAGCGGTGATACTTTTCAATACACCCATTATTGCCCTTTGTACTATCAACTGGCCCCCAACGCAAAGAGGGCAACCGACTATATAGTCAGTTGCCCTCTTTGCGCTCACAAGTGATTTCTTTACATCAATATACGATCTGAGAAATGGCCTTGGATATTAGTGCGATGGCGATCGCTGTCATTCCGATCAGTCCGATGCCGGCACCATAGCCGGCCGCAACAATTGGAACGTAAGCTCTCCATTTCTCCTGACCAAATCGCTTGGTGAAGTAATAACGGCCCAGTATTGCTCCGATGAACGTGGGCATGGTATTCCACATGGGTGCCGCCAATCCACCTACAAAGCCGTAGAAGAACAGGGGAGAGGCACCCAGCAGTGTAACGAGGCCGTAGATGCCACCAGTGCCAATCAGACCTGCGAATATATAACTCGGATTAATAACTTCCAGGAGGAAATTGGATTCGCCCGGCAGTGTCGTCTTAACCCATATTGCTCGCATGGTAGCATTCAGGGGCCACATCTTCTGTGTAAACGGATAGGCTGCAGAAGGTATAGGATTGAGCTTCCAAATGAGAGAATAGAAAAGGAAACTACAGACGAACATCATGACCATAGTCACTAGGTTGAGCTTGATCAGACTGCCAAAGGATGTCTTCGTTAATTCGAGTTGTTTGAACGTAGAAGCCACCGGACCGTGTTCAAATATTGGAATCGGAGCAAACCACACTGCTGCCCCTTTGTAGCCTGATAGATAGAAAGACGCCTCTTTCACATACGGAAAAGATGAGCCATAGGGAGAACCCGTGATGGCTACCATTCGCGCACCTATATACGAGAATATGGGGGACCACAGGTAGCCGAATATTGCGGTAATCCAAACGGGGAAATCTGGAATAAGATAATAGATCATTGCTACAAATCCGGTAGTGCTGAGAAACCAGATCACGAGAACGGTCTTGAGAGAAATATCCCCTCGCCCCTTGGGAGGATCGAATAGGGACGATTGGCCTTCCTCATTCTCCTTTTTCTGCCGAGAATTCTGTATAAGAGCCTTGACCGTTCCCGCCATTCCAACGATCCCGATAACCAGTGAAGAGCCTATGGTAAAGCTAAGCCAGAAATCGATGCTATTGGCAATCTGAGTAGGAATCATGGACATGCCGGGTTCCCACGTCTTCAAAATCCCTGCGTTATACAACAACGGATTGGCGATGATGGCACTTGCCGCTGAGGAAACGAACGAACCAACAACAACCCAGAATGGTAAAACAAATCCGACGATAAGAAGCCCAAGATCCGTACCTATACCTATCATGGTAGCGGGAAGGACACTCTTGAAGCTGACCGTGAAATCTATAAACGGAATAGGCAGAATGTTGATCGGGGTAACCAGGAACGTACTGGAGAGGATTGGAATAACGACATAGATCAACCCCCAGGATACACCGATTACCGTACCTATACTAAACGCCCGCCATCTCCAGCCTTCCGACTTCGAAGAGGTCTCCGCGAGGGCTGTCGCACCACCGGCCTGGACCGAGGCGAGCGGGAACGGAAGACGTTCTACGTCACTGGTGACACGGAACAGGAAATAACCCATCGACAGGGAATTTATCGTGAAGAGCAGCGTGACCGCCGTCAACACCGCGATCGGGACAAGCCATTCAATGTGGAAGAACGATCGGGCCGCCAGAGATGCTGATCCAGGTTGGGGGACAACCCAGGTAGGAATAAACTGCGCGAGGCCTGTGGACTCAGGGGCCTGTATAAAATACTGTTCCCAGATAAGATGCGCGAACGGACCACCTGTAACCCCGGTATTCATGGCATTACCGGCCGCCGCAAGCCCTGCCGCTGCCCAGTACAGGATTATAATCTCCTGCCGGGTCAGTTTCACGAGAGATCGCTTGGCGATTTCCAGAAACAGGATAACGGTTACCCAATCTGCAGCGCCAGTTTGGCCACCGGTAACCAGGCTGAGATAGATAGAACCCGGCAACATGACGAACCCCACGAAAAGGCAGGCCCAGATGGTCTTCATGTTGAAGCCAGGCTCGTAGGGATCGTCGGGCGCACCGAACAGAGCTTCTTCTGCCGGTTGCTCGTCGTCCTCGTCGTGGATTCGCTCCTCAGGAACGGCCACGCGTCACCTCCATACAGGGTTGTTATGAGACAAATGATGTTCGTCTTGTTTTACGGTAAAGCAAAAATAGATTTCTGAAATGGGATGTCAAGATAAAGATCATCACGTCGCGCATTTAGCGTTCGTCGTCTACAAGCCGGTCCCGAAGGCCCGTAAATCGATCACGAACCGTATCATTATTTATGGCAATACCAAGCGCTTTTCGTGTGCCCACAATCACCACCAGGGCCCGGGCACGAGTGACAGCGGTGTATAACAGGTTTCGCTGAAGCATCATATAGTGAGTGGTTAAGAGAGGGAGCACAACTGCCGGATATTCCGCCCCTTGGCTCTTATGAACGCTGACCGCATAGGCGAGAACCAGTTCATCTAATTCTGTGGGCTCGTACGCAACAATCTCGCTGAACAGTACATTGACGGTCTGCGATTCTTGATCCACTCCGACGACCCGACCTATATCGCCGTTGAAAACCATCTTGTCGTAGTTATTTCTGGTTTGAAGAACCTTATCTCCCACGCGAATCTCGCGGTCGCCTCTCTTCAGTGCCTCAGTATTCGGATTCAGGGCCTCTTGAAGTGCGTCGTTCAGCTGATCTACACCTACTTCTCCACGGTACATGGGGGACAAAACCTGAATATCCTCAATCGCGTCGAATCTATAACGAGCCGGTAGGCGTCGCAGGCATAAGTCGACAACCATAGACTGCACGGTACTTGGATCGTCCTCCTCAATGAAGAAGAAATCACCTTCTTTCCGCGAGAACATTGATGGTATCTCACCATGATTTATCATGTGCGCGTTCATCACAATATCACTCTCGCTGGCCTGGCGGAAGATTTCATTTAGATGCACGACGGGGATATGATCCGATGCGACAATATCATGAAGTACATTCCCAGCACCAACAGATGGCAACTGGTCCGCATCGCCGACCATGATCAAACGTGCATGCGAAGGAATAGCACGCAACAGGGCGTTCATAATAACGGTATCGACCATTGAAACTTCGTCCAATATGACCGCATCTGTGTCCAGAGGGTCGTCTTTCCCCTTTTTAAATCCACCATCGGGGCCGAACTCAAGTAGGCGGTGAATGGTCTTCGCCTCGGATCCTGCGACTTCGGTCAGACGCTTTGCCGCACGCCCGGTGGGCGCCGTCAATAGAACTCGCTGATCAAATAACATCAATAGGGATAGCATACCGCGGGTACATGTGGTCTTACCCGTACCAGGTCCACCAGTTAATACGAGGACTGACCCAGTGATCGTAGCCACAATGGCTTCGCGTTGCCGGGTGTTGAATTGTACGCCCTGTTCACGTTGAATTTGCTCGACGGACTCGAGAATCTGTGAATGATTCGTGCTTCGATTCGAGGCCATTAGCCGTTTCAGATGACGAGATATCCCGCGCTCCGCATGAAAATAGGGCGTTAGATATACCCGATCACCTTCGATGACGACCTCGTCTTCAGCAGCAAGCGTGCTCAGGGCCACTGGAATAGTCTCGGCATCTACCTCGAGTGTGGCCTGGCTTTCTTTCGTAAGGACAGCGTTCGGCACGTACACGTGTCCATCATCGGTGAAGCGGGAAAGTACGTATCGTATCCCAGCAACTATCCGCTCTGGCGAATTGGGCGCAACGCCTAGATTCCTTGCGATGCGATCTGCTGATTTGAATCCCACCCCCCAGATATCCGATGAGAGCCGATATGGATTTTCCGTAACCTTTTCAATGGCGTCATCGCCGTAAGTCTTAAAAATCTTCACCGAAAAACTAGTGCTCACATCGTGAGAGATTAGAAACTGCATCACCTCCTGAATGTGTTTCTGCTCTCGCCATCCCTTTTTAATGATATCCAATGTCTTTAAGGCTACTCCCTTAACTTCTGAGAGTCGATCGGGATGCCTATCAATGATGTCAAGCGTGTCGGTACCGAAGTGATCCACGATGATCTTCGCGCGCACGGGGCCGATGCCTTTAATCAAGCCCGAACCCAGGTACTTGGTGATGCCTTCGACTGTCGAGGGCTGCAGGGCCTTGAATTCCACAATTTTGAATTGACGTCCATGGCGGGCGTGCGTCATCCAATAGCCATCAATCTTAACACGCTCGCCCGCGGACAGTGATGCAAGATTGCCAAAAATAGAGAAGAGACCCTCCCGCGATGCCACTGTCGTGAGACGCTCCGTGGTTTCGCAGAGCCTAAGTTCCGGCCTCAGTTTTGCCACGGTGTAGCCCGTCTCGGAACTCTGAAATGTTATGCGTTCTATGCTGCCAACGAGGGTGTCCATTCGTAACTCTCAGGGGTTATCAATTTCAAGCGGAAGCAGAATCTAAACAAATAAGTCGTGGGGACGAGACGACAAATTCCATGCGTTGGCCCCATAAATAATGGCCTCAACACTGATACGAGAATAGAGAAAGGACGATCCGATTCTCGTCCGGCTTAATGAACAACAAATAGACCGCCTTCCACAAACGAACGAAAAATACCCTCCTGATACACACGATGGCCTAAGGGAATCGTCATGTCTCTTCGAGACCGCAGTCGCCGACGGTGTTTCGTACACCGTGAGGGTACGGGGGCGGATATCCACAACCACTAATAACGCTCGGCGGGACCTCTTTGCCGTCCTATAGGATTAGCCGTCACAAGGACCAGATATCTTAATCACATGGGATTGGCATGTCAACCAACCGAACGGCATAAAAAAAAGGAACCGGAAGTGGTAGCGGGCCACTTCCGGTTCCTTAGGCGTCGAACAGAGTAATACCGTGAAAATGTAAATCTTGCTGCGTCTAACGGTTCTCTTAGTGTGCCTGTCCCTTCATGTTGCGAGCAAAATCGAAGTACTCACTATAGGCTGGCCTGCTAGACCTACCGGAGATCGTTGCCATCTCGTCAACGGTCTCGCGAATCATTTCCTGCTGCCACCAGTCACAGTGTTCGGCGAGTTTCGCATCGAGCCAGTTTTTCATTGAAGTTAGCGTTGTCATGTTTGGTCTCCTGTATGTGTTACTTCGGTTGCTCTAAATCGTTCCCATGTTTTTCAGTTTCCTGGGTCGTCCCGTTCTGTCTCTCTCCATATGCAACATCCTTGCCAAATGACCATCCACAGCCTTACAAAAAATCTAAGTTATTGTATTTACACACGTTAAATTAATACATAAATCAATAGATGTCTTTACCAGGGCACCGCACGAAATGATTTCAATACGAATTAGTCGAAAACGGCCATGCCTGGCATGACACATTGTCCGAAAATAACCTGACAGTGTCATGGAGGCCACCGATAAAAGTCTAAGTTTGATGAAGAAAGGTAGAACAGAGGTGCATCATTGTTCGATTTCGGAAGGCATGATTGGCTGGAATTCTTAGAGGTCGCTGAATAACTGATTGCAACTACTACTCTTAGAAGGGAGGAGCCTTGTTATCGCCGGCACAAGCGTAAGAGATCTGAACAGTCGACCGAATTGAGCGTCGCGAACTCGTCCAAAATTCACGCAAGGTGCTTCGCTCGCAGATCGGAGCTGATTTGAAGGTAACGTCAAGCAAGGACTCACAGTGACGCGGGGCACAGGAGTGAATACACATGACGAGAGAACGGACTATTGAAACTGTTTGGTACGCGGATTACAGAGAATCATGTTTGCTATAGAAGTCACATTGCTGGATGCTGTCCGTGATATCCAAACATGTCCCAGCCCTCCAGGATATTCCGCTGAAGCTCATCTGACACGTCGGCCAACACAACGTCGGGCACCGTTGATCGGTACCATGTTTTGAACCATGGCGGACCATATGCAATGAACATCACGTCTCGACGTCTTTCTCCGAGAACCGCTACTCCACTGTGCATGAGAGTTTCGCTGAAATAGACGACGCTGCCGGCACTTCCAGTCAATTGACTGACATCACATTTTCCAAGTAGATCCTGCCAACTCCCCTCTATCCTGTGAGAGCCATCTAACATTAACGTTCCACCATCATCTTTCCCGATATCTGTCAATAGAACCATCGAGTTATTATAGACCGAGTTAATGAGTCTCGGATCGGAATCGTGGGGATATATTCCCCATTTTGGACGAAGATCCCTGTGCCAGCTCTGACTGTCTGGCGCCAACAGAGCATTCCTGTCTTCATACCGGCCAGGTGCAGGATTCCGACTGATAATCCAGCTGGTTATGTACTTCAGCTCCGTGCCGGTGATCTGTCGATTCTCTTCGATTATCTGGGGCGCCATGAGGCAATCTCGAAATCGTACGTCGAAATTGACTACGAACTGAATGCTTCTAATGATATCATCGTGCTGCAAGCGAGCCTCGGAGTGTCCATCAATATGCTCATCGAAGGCCTCCTGATAGCGCCCAAGACTATTTGGGTCGAAGACGTCTGGCTGAACGACCCATCCTCTTTCGGAAAATGTGCGGAGCTGGTCTTCTGTGAGCATAGTGCCTCTGTACATTCCTGCAATTGTCCTAGCTAGACAACCTTGATTCGCCGCAATTGGCAGTGATATACCACCGTCTGTCCAATCGTCATTCCGTTGGACGCCGAACATTCATTCAGTCTACACGCCGCCGACATCGACGGTATCGGCTTTCCTCAAAGTCACGGGTACGTGTTTGTGATAAGGCGTCCTGGCGATTGGATCGCAGTGAGCCGCCTCCGTCAGGTAGTCGACCAGTGGCCGCAACCTTTCGATTCCCACGAATTCGCATCAATAGACCATCCTGTACTTGAACTTCTGCTTCACATAATCCGGGCAGTGGCGTTCCATTCCGACATGGTTATGCCCCGCGGGTATGGCCGACCGCCACGTCAACCCTATGCCCCGTCGAGACTTCTCACTAATGTGGATCGCTGATAGTTGTGATGTTTGGTCTATTATGCATCTAAGAATCCGGAGGGTCCAGAGATTATCTCATCGAAATCGGGCCGCGACCGCCGCTTGAGAATGCCAAGAGTACATGCCTTCATTTCAGCAAATCATCTTGATTAATTCGGCCTGGACCTATTCTTTCTTTCGGCACCCAAAATCATTCACAAAAGAACCCGTTCGGGAAGGGATCAACATGCTGAACATCGGCGTTATCGGCAGTGGCGGCATTATCGGAAAGCACATTATGCACCTCGAGGGCAATACGGAGGCCGAAATAGTGGCGCTCTGTGACGTGAACGAGGAAATGATCAACAAAACTAATGAAAAGTACTTCACAGAAAATCCGCTCCCTGGATATGCAACACCCCAGAAAATGTATGACGGTGAGGATCTCGACGCGGTCATCATCACCTCTCCCCATACGCTTCACTTCGGACAGGCCATGGATGCTCTGGGAAATGGTTGTCATGTCTTCCTTGAGAAACCCATGACCACCTCGTCACAAGATGCCCGTACATTATCCGCTCGGGCCGATGAGCTCGATCGTGTGGTCGCGGTGGGCTACAATACCGCAAGCAAGCAGGTGTTTCAATATCTCCGCCAACAGATAAGGAGCGGCACCTGGGGTTCGCTCGAGATGGTTACGGGCTTCCTCTCCCAGAACTGGATGAAGCTGACGGAAGGCCTTTGGAGGCAGAATCCGGAGCTATCAGGTGGTGGGCAAGCCTACGATAGTGGCGCCCACATCCTGAACAGCCTCCTCTGGAGTGTTGAATCGCAACCAGAATCTGTATACGCCATAACGGACAACAAGGGATGTGCCGTTGATATCAATTCAATCATGAGCATACGTTTCGCCAATGGCGTCTTGGCCAATATCACCATCAGCGGAAATTGTGCAGCCGATGGACGACATATGGCTTTCATTTTTGAAAATGCACTTGTCGAGATCGATGGCTGGGGTGGTGATTGGATCAAAGTCCATGCCAATGGTACCTCCAGCGAGCCCGAAATAGACCTTCCGGAGATGCTCCCCATTCTGAACTTCGTAGATGCGGTTAATGGCAAAGCTGACGTAGCTGCGGGCACCAAGAATGGCATAAATCATAGTCTATTGATGGACGGGATTTATGAGTCAGCCAAAACGGGACAGCCGGTCTCAGTAAGCTGACCGACAACATAATCCTTCATGTGGGCGAAGAGAGAAATAGGACAATTATGCCAGAGACCTGGTGCAATGAACCACAAATACTGGATTCCCTGTTAGCTGCAGTTCCAGAAATCCTCGCTGATCAGAAATCGACCGGACAATTTGGTGATGAGCCCTGGATCTCTCGTGACCAGCACCGAATGATCGCTCTGGCGGCTGTTTGGCAGCTTCCGGGCAACCGTTACTACCATGACCCGGTTGTCCTTGAATCGATAGTGCGTAGCGGCGATGCCTTAATTGACGACCAGGACGAGCAGGGGATGTGGACTTTTCGGAAGAAGGACCACTCAACCTGGGGTCAGATATATATGCCCTGGACCTACAGCCGATGGATCAGAACGTATCGAATCATCAGAGGACATGTGGACGAGCTGACGCAGAATCGCTGGGACACGGCCCTGACATTGGGGTTCGAAGGTATAGCCGGTCATGAGCTGGGGCGTATTCACAATATCCCAGCACATCATGCCATGGCCCTGTACTGTGCAGGCGAGGTGCTGGAGCGCCCCGAGTGGCAGGAGCAGGCCAATGACTTTCTCAGCAAGGTTATCGCCGAGCAGTCGCCGCACGGATGGTGGACAGAGCATGTGGGCCCCGTAGTTGCCTACAACTATGTGTATGTAGATGCCCTGGGCGTGTATTACAG
>JABIQT010000684.1 GCA_018667995.1 Candidatus Latescibacterota bacterium | reverse complement strand
CTGGGGGGGGGCCAGCGGTCTCACGGGTGATCGAACTGCCTTTCCCACCGCGGGAGCCTACGATGTGGCAACCATGGGTCTGCGGGACGACGGTCTACGAGACATCATTTTTCCCTCGGCCTGGGTTGATCATCATAATCCGGGAGCGTCCCGTCCGATTCAGGTCTTCGAACAGACCGCGCCCCGTATATTCGAAGATGTCTCGGAGCGATACGATTTGCAGGGAATGGCGGCTCTCTCGGTTGCATGCGAGGATCTGAATGGCGATGGGAAACCAGATCTCGTCGTTGCTAACTATCGCGAGGGCTTCGACTACGAGATCGAGTCGTTTGTATATTGGGGCAATGATCACGGTTTCGACAATCGTGAGCCGCTCAAGTTACCTACACATTTCGCACAGCAGGTGATTCTCGAAGATCTCAACGGGGATGGCTTCAAAGAAATCGTCTTCACGGGCGGTAATAGGATCTACATCTATTGGAATCGAGGCGGTGCATTCGAACCTAATGACGTTCAGATCCTGGATGCAGACGGCAACAGCACCATGTTCTGCCAGGGCGCTGTCCGTGCACAGATAATCGATATAGATGGAGATGGAGCCAAAGAACTAATTGTAGCTACCCGCAAAGGTGTCGAGATTCGCCGTCAGGATGATCTGGATACCATCGACATGCTACTTCCTATCTCCTTTTGCGGCTGGTTAGCAGTGGCCGATATCGACGGGGATGGTCGTCCCGAGATCATAGCGTCCAGATATCAGAATGGGAAAACCTATGAAACGGAGTCAGTTGTTTTCTGGAACAGCGATAATGGTTTCTCACCAGACCACACGACCATGTTTCCAACCGGTGGAGCCATGGGGTGTACCGCTGCCGACCTGGATGGAGATGGTCGAACGGAGGTGATATTTAACAGCACCATGGGGGGACCGTCCCAGATCGATCCCGACTTTTCTCTCTACATATACTTGGGGAATGATGAGGCCGATTACTCGGTCGCGCGGCGGCTCGAGTTGCCCACCGGCGGTGGCACAAATACCTATATTTTGTCGGACCTTGATCTCGACGGCCATCCTGACCTTGCGATTGTTTCGCCGGAAGGACTGCGTATTTTCTACGGTGGTCCAGGCGGCCTCGACCCCAGCAATTACACTATTCTGCATACTAAAGGGCAGCCCTTTCACTACGTTCTGGTCGGAGATTTCGACAGGGACGGTTGGCTCGATCTGATCGGTATCGGCTACACGTATGACGACAAACCGGAAACACTGGCGTCATCCTCGGTACTGTATCACGGCGGCCCGGATGGTTTTTCAGACGAGCGGACCACGGTCGTACCAACCTACTGCAGCGGGAACGCACAGGTAGCCGATGTCAATAACGACGGCTGGCTCGACCTCGTTTTCTACAATCCCAATGGGTTTCTGTCGATCTATCTTGGGGGGCCAAATGGTTTCAGAGAGGATAGAATGCAGCATATTCCGCTTGAGGCTCCCGGGGTTGTCTGTGCGATTAATCGGGCAGATTTGAACGGTAATGGGTGGCTGGACCTGATAGTCGTGGTCATGGGACACTACACGAGGGACGGCAGTGGGTTCTTCATACTCGAGGGCGGACCAGATGGATATTCCCAGGACCGTGTGACATTTCAGCCTACGCAGGCATCCAGTATTATGGTTTCCGTGGCTGACCTGGATCAGTCGGGCCACCTGGATCTGTTGGTACCTGCATACTCAACCCAGTTTACGCGGGAATTGCCGGCACAGATCTACAGGGGAAACGGCGAGTCATTCGACTACGATGATCCACTTGTCATTCCCTGCGACTCATCGTGTGCCTTCGTAGCTAATGACATAACGGGCAATGGGTATCCGGATCTGCTGACAATTTGCCATCGCAATGATCTGGGCCACCAGGTGGAATCCCTATTGTTCTGGAACGGACCCGATGGCATTTCATTCGATCGGGTGACGCGACTGCCCGGGCTGGGACCGCATCTGGCTTCTCCAAGGGATTTCGGTAATGCGCACACCAGAGAGCCAGCGGAGCATTATACTTCTGCCCATTTCGAGACTATGGGACGGAAACCGGTGCGATTGGGATGGGAGGCTCTGACGCCCCGTAATACCCAGGTTCGCGTTCAGCTCAGATGGGGTCACAGTCAGGAATCCCTGAAGGAAGCTATTTGGCAAGGCCCTGGCGGTCCCGATACCTTCTATGAGAATTCGGTGTCAGAGATCTTGGGCGTGGATGATG